>DATFVB010000151.1 GCA_035260525.1 Thermoanaerobaculia bacterium | reverse complement strand
CGGGCAGACGCTCGCCAAGGGGTCTTTGGCGGAGGCGCGCACGAGCGTGCGCGCGACTGTGGAGATGATCGCGCAGCCGGCGAAGGTTGCGGGACAGAGGAGGCGAGCCGGCTTTGGCGGGTCCTGTCGCGCGGACGCCCTCTCGGCCGGGCCGGCGCACGCTGCGGAGGGGCTACGAGAACCGTGCGCGGCGGCCGGCTCCTCGGCGGAAATCGTGCCGCGCCGCGTCATCCCCCCCGGGGAGAGGAGGCTCGCCAGAGGCGGGCAGGTGAGGGTATCCCGCACGATCGCTCGGGGCATCGGCCCGTGCCGCGTACGAGGGAGAGAGAATATATCAACGACTCTTGATATCATCCATGGATGTCGATGAGTCAGGACCGATTCGCCGCCGCCGCCGCGACCGCCCGCGCGCTCGCCGATCCGACGCGGCTGGCGATCCTCTCACGGCTCGCGCGCGGGGAGCGCTGCGTCTGCGATCTCTCCGAGGAGCTCGGCGCCGCGCAGTCGCGCCTGTCGTTCCACCTGAAGACGTTGAAGAGGGCCGGCCTCCTCGTCGACCGGCCGGAGGGACGGATGACCTATTACGCTCTTCGGCCGGAAGCCGCGGACGGGCTGGCGGACCTGCTGGAGCGCCTGGCGTCGCCCCGGCGGCAAAGGAGGGCTCGATGAGCCAGGCGATCGACCCGGTGTGCGGCATGACGGTGGACACCGAACGCGCCGCCGCGCGCGTGGCGCACGGCGGCAAGGAATTCTTCTTCTGCAGTCCCGGCTGCGCCGAGAAGTTCCGGGCGGACCCGGAGCGATTCCTCGCTCCCGGCGCTCCCCGGGTGCCGATGCATCCCATGCCGATGAAGAGCGCCCTCCCCTCGATGCCGGTCGCGGCGCCCGCGGGCGAGCGCGACCCCGTCTGCGGGATGACGGTCGACCCGGCGCGGGCCGCGGCGACCGTGACGCACGAGGGAAAGACGTATTTCTTCTGCCGGCCGGAGTGCGCCGGAGCGTTTCGCGCAGATCCGAATCGGTACCTCGGGTCGACAGAGGCTCCCGTCCCTCCTCTCCACCCGGAGAGGGGGGGTGAGGTTTCGTCTCGGCGGCCGCCGTCGAACGCGGACGCGGAGACGTACACCTGCCCGATGCACCCGGAAATCCGGCAGAAGGGCCCGGGAAGCTGTCCGATCTGCGGCATGGCGCTCGAGCCGGTCGAGGTCACCGCCGAAGAGACGAAGGACCCCGAGCTCGTATCGATGTCGCGCCGGTTCTGGGTCTCGCTCGTCCTCACCGCGCCCCTTCTCGTTCTCTCGATGGCGCACGTCGGCCCGGGATGGCTCCAGTTCGTCCTCGCGAGCCCCGTCGTCCTCTGGGGAGGCGCGCCTTTCTTCGCGCGCGCGTGGCGCTCGGTCGTGAACCGCTCGCTCAACATGTTCACGCTGATCGGGATCGGAACCGGCGCCGCGTACCTCGACAGTGTCGCCGCGCTGCTGGCGCCCGGCGTCTTCCCCGATTCGTTCCGCGAGCACGGGCGTCTTCCTCTCTACTTCGAGCCGGCCGCGGTCATCACGACGCTCGTGCTCCTCGGCCAGGTCCTCGAGCTCTCCGCGAGGTCGAAGACGACCGGCGCGATCCGGGCGCTCCTCGGCCTCGCGCCGAAAACGGCCCGGCGGATGCGGCCGGACGGCGGCGAAGAGGACGTCCCGCTCGACGCGATCGCGAAGGGCGACCGGCTGCGCGTGCGCCCCGGGGAACGCGTGCCCGCCGACGGCGTCGTCCTCGAGGGAAAGACGGCAGTCGACGAATCGATGCTCACGGGCGAACCGCTGCCCGTCGAGAAGAACGCCGGGGACGAAGTGCGGACCGGGACGATCAACGGCACGGGAGGAATCGTCATGCGGGCGGAGCGCATCGGCGGAGAGACGCTGCTCGCCCGGATCGTCCGGTCCGTCGTCTCCGCGCAGCGGAGCCGCGCGCCCATTCAGCGGATCGCCGACCGCGTCTCGGGGTGGTTCGTGCCCGGAGTCGTGCTCGCCGCCGCCGCGACGTTCGCCGTCTGGAGCGTTCTCGGGCCGGAGCCGCGTTTCGCCTACGCGCTCGTCAACGCCGTCGCGGTCCTGATCATCGCGTGCCCCTGCGCGCTCGGTCTCGCGACGCCGATGGCGATCATGGTCGGAACCGGGCGGGGAGCCGGCGCCGGCGTCCTCGTGCGCGACGCGGCCGCGCTCGAGACCCTCGGAAAGGCGGACACGATCGTCCTCGACAAGACCGGCACGCTCACCGAAGGGAAACCGCGCGTCTCCGCGGTCGAGCCTCTTCCCGGCTTCGCGGCGGACGAGATCCTCCGGCTCGCCGCGAGTCTCGAGCGCGCGAGCGAGCATCCCCTGGCCGCCGCGCTCGTCGCCGAGGCCGAACGCCGCGGCCTCCCGGCGGCCGAATCGAAGGACTTCCGCTCCGTGACCGGCAAGGGGGTCGAGGGAGAGGTCGGGGGACGGCGGCTCACGGTCGGAAACCGCGCGCTGCTGGCGGACTCCGGCGTCGACGCCGCGCCGCTCGAGCCGCTCGCCGCGCCGCGGGAGCGCGAGGCCGAGACCGTGCTCCTCGTCGCGGTCGACGGGCGGCCGGCCGGAATCGTCTCCGTCGCCGATCCGCTCAAGGCGACGGCGGCCGAGGCGGTCGCGGAGCTCCACCGCGCCGGTTTCACCGTCCGACTGCTGACGGGAGACACCCGTCCCGCGGCGGAGGCCGCGGCGCGGCGGGCCGGGATCGACTCGGTCGAAGCCGGCGTCCTCCCGGATGCCAAGCGGGAAGCGGTCCTTCGCCTCCAGCGGGAGGGAAAGCGCGTCGCGATGGCGGGAGACGGAATCAACGACGCGCCGGCGCTCGCGCAGGCCGACGTCTCGATCGCGATGGGGACCGGGACGGACATCGCGATCGAGAGCGCGGGGATCACGCTCGTCCAGGGAGACCTGCGCGGGATCGTGCGCGCCGTGAAGCTCTCCCGCGCCGTCATGCGGAACATCCGGCAGAACCTCTTCTTCGCCTTCGTCTACAACGCCGTCGGCATCCCGCTCGCCGCGGGTGTCCTCTATCCGTTCTTCGGTCTGCTGCTTTCGCCGATGATCGCGTCGGCCGCGATGAGCTTCTCGTCCGTTTCCGTGATCGGGAACTCGCTGCGGCTGCGGAGGGCGAAGCTCGACTGAGGGCTACCGGGCCCCGCGGGGCGTCGGCTACCGCGCTTTCAGGTCCCGCCGGAACTCGGAGAGCCAGTCTTCGGGAAGCGGAGCCGGAGAATCGGCGACGCCCTCGGCTTCGGCGACGAGGACATGGGGCAGATCCGGCACGTCGTCGGACTTCTCGTGCCCCTCGAGACCCCGAAGCTCCGGGTGCGGGCTCTCGCCGTACGCGTGGAAAGAGACCTCGGCGAACCCGCACGCGCGGAGAGCCATCGCGAGGGTCGAGCGGTTGTAGAGGAACTGGTGCCCCCAACCGTGGAACGCGCGGTTGGTCCGAAGACAGTCGAAGAGCCCCTGGTCAGCGGGGAGGGAATCGTCGAGCCGGTAGTGCGTCGAGAGCACCCAGGTGAGGTTGGGCGTCGAGAGGCGAAGGATTCCGTCGGGTCGGAGGACGGAGCGGCAGGCACGCAGGAACGCGAGACCGTCGTCGAGCGCGAGATGCTCGAGGAAGTGTTCGGCGTAGATCGCCGAGGCGTTGGAGAACGGCAACCCCTGGCGCACGTCGACGACCCGGTCGACCCCGGGCAGCGCCTGGTTGTCGACGTTGATCCATCCGTCGAGATGCCTTTGTCCCGCGCCGACGTGGATCCGCACCGGAACCGGGTCTCCCGGGTCCGCCCGACGGAAGAACCTCACGATGTCGCGCGCACGCTCGTGCGCGCCTCCTTCAGACTCCCCGGCGAGCGTCTGCCCGAAGGTCGCGACCTCCCGTCGCGAGCGGCGCGGGTGGCGCGGCACGACTCCCGCCGAGGATCCGACCGCCGCGCACCGTTCTCGTAACCCTGTCCGCACCGCGCGCCGGTCGGTCCCGGACCTTCGGTCACCCTCACCCGGCCGCCGGCGGCGGCCACCCTCCCCCGTCGGGGGAGGGGGATCTTGCAGCTCACTCCGTTCGCGGCTTCGTGTGGGCGGCCGCGTGACAGGACCCGCGATCCCGCTCGCCTCCTCCGTCCCGCGACCTTCGCCGGCTGCGCGATCATCTCCACAGTCGCGCGC
>DATFVB010000150.1 GCA_035260525.1 Thermoanaerobaculia bacterium | reverse complement strand
GTCTGAGACTTCGATCCGCCGAAGCCCTCCGAAGCCTTGGCGAAGGGCGGGAAGGACCTGCCGCCGTCACGCGCTCCCGTCCCCCGAGCCAGATCCCGCCCCGCGACGGCCCCGCATCCCGTCGGGCTCGCGTCTCGCCGCGCCTCAACGCCGCGCACAATGACGAAGCGGCTCCTCGTGATCGCCCGACGGGCGGCTCAATCGCGAGAACGTCCAGGCGCGGCCAGACGTGCTGAAAGACGGGTTTCGGCGGGCCGGCCGGCGGCTAAGGCGTACGGAGAACGTACGTCGTGCCGGCGGCCGGCCCGACGGACCCGTATAGCAGCGCGTATGGTCCGCGCCGGCCAGTAGCATCCGCTACGACCGCCGGCGTTCTCGCATATCTCGATCCGCTTCGCGTTTGAGATCCTTCTCCCGGATCGTGTCCCGCTTGTCGTGGAGCTTCTTTCCCTTCACGAGCGCGATCTCCGCCTTGACCTTCGCGTTCTTGAAGTAGAGCTGCAGCGGAATGCAGGTGACGCCGCTGCGCGCGACGTCGGCGGCCCAGCGGTCGAGCTCCCGCCGGTGCGCGAGGATCTTGCGGTCCCGCTCGGGCGCGTGCCCGGTCCACGACGCCGGGCCGTACGGCGACACGTGGGCGTTGACGAGGAAGGCCTCCCCGTTTCGAAACTGCACGAACGAGTCCTTCAGGTTCGCTCTGCCCTCGCGCAGCGACTTGACCTCGCTCCCGGACAGCGCGAGACCGACCTCCATCCGGTCCTCGATGAAGTAGTCGTGGTACGCCTTCCGATTCGTCGCGATCACGCGCCGGGACGGGTCGCCTTTTGATGCCGCCGGTCGCATCGAGCGCTCTTCCGGAACGTCAGCCGCGACGACGAGGCGCGGCGAGACGCGAGCGAGACGGGATGCGGGCCGGCCGCGAGGTCCCGAGGCCTACCGGGGCGTAGGTCGCAGGGCCTCGCGGGCGGCTCGCGCCCGTATGGCCTTCGTACCGGCGTGCTCGGCGATCCCACGCATCCGCCGCTGACGCGGCGTCCACTGGATGCGCTCGATGTATCGCCGCGCCCGCCATTAAGACTTGTCCAGGCCTCCCGCGGCCACGAAGTCCCTGAACTTCGCCGCGAGATTCGGGTCGAACTGCGTGCCTCCCTTCGACTCGATGGTCTCGACAGCCTCGTCGCGGCTGATCGTCGGGCGGTAGGACGAGGGCGCCGTCATCGCGTCGAACGCCTCCACGATGTGGATGAGGCGCGCCCCGAACGGGATCTGCTCGCCTCGGAGCTGCTCGGGGTAGCCGCTGCCGTCGTAGCGCTCGTGATGGTGGAGCACGAGCGGAATGACGGGATAGGGGAACTCGACGTCGGCGATCAGCATCGCGCCGACGGAGGGGTGGTCGCGCGCGAGCCGGTACTCCGCCTCGGTGAGCGGGCGCTTCTCGGAGAGCCGGTCGTACGAGAGCTCCCGCAGGCCGACGTCGTGGAGCATCGCGGCGACCGTGATCTGCTCGACCGTCGCCTCCGGCAGATGGAGAAATCCCGCGAACCTCCGCGCCACGCGGGCGACGGAGAGGCTGTGCGACACGAGCGCGGAATACTTCTTCAGGCCGGGCTCGAGAAGACGCCGGATCAGGCCGCGATAGGCGTCGCGGTACCGGGCCGCTTCCCGCGTCTCGGACACCGACCGGCGGACGAGCAGGTGGACCTCCCGGACGGCCGCCGCGCGCGCGGGATCGGGCTCCGCCGCGAAAATCAGCGAGAACAGGATCGCGCGTCCCTCCTCCGAGACGAGCGCAGACGTCTGGAGGGCGCGGATTTCGTCGCGCGCGAGGTCGGTCCCGCCTTTCCCGTGCGGAAAATCGACGCTGAACCGGTTCTCGGAGGGCGCGACGCGCCCGGGAAAGAGGCGCGCGAAGACCTCCTGCGCGCTCGCGACGATGCTCTCCTGGGCGTCGCCGCCGACCGGCCGGCGGGATCCGATGTAGAACTCCGCCGTGCCCTCCGTCCAGAGCGAGAAGACGACGCCTGCGATGTCGGGCGCGAGGAGGAGCGTCGAGGCGAAGCCGCGAAAGAGGAGCGCCTCCCGCTGCGTGAGCGGCGGCCGGGAGGGAGGGTTCGTGACGCGGCGGATCTTCGGCCGAGGAAGCTCGGCCGGAACGGGTTCCGGGACCGCCGAGAACGTCGTGTCCGGCGCGGGCGCGTCGAAGAAGCCCGGCATCTCACCCGGCTCGGGGCCCGGCTCGGGGCTGCCGAGCGTCTGGCGGCGGATCTTGAGGATCTCCGCGACCACCGCGGCGATGGCGCGGGTATCTTCCGGGTAATACAGGTCACCGCCCGCCTTGTCCCGGCCCTCGATGATCCCGATCAGTCGGCCGTCGTCGTAGAGGGGTGCGGCGAGGAGCCGCGCGGTGTGCGAAGTCTCCATCTCGCGCCGGAGGGATTGAGCCTCGGCCGGCGAGTTGAAGTAGAACGGCCGCCGGAACCGGTTCACCCACTCGAGGAGGGGGTGGTCCTTCCCGAACTGCGCGACGGGAAGGTCGCGCGGGGAGAAGCCGTAATGCGTCACCAGACGGAATTCCCCCGTGGGTTCCATCAAGTACAGGGCGGACCGCGTCGTCTTGCTCTTCTCGAGGAGGGAAAAAAGCGCTTCCCGGTACCGCTGCTCCACCGCGGGATCAAGCATCGAGCGGCGATCGTAACATCGAGGCGCCTGCCGAAGTACGAAGCGACGGGCGCGAGGGCGGCGGCGAGCGCGGGCGGCGAGTCCGGCCAGAGCCGCCGGACGATCACGAGACGCGGCGGCGCGTCGGTCGTTCTCGCCGCCGCGAGCTCCGTCGAGCCGGACTGGTTGCAGCTCGGAATCGCGTCCCTGATCCGATCGCTCGGACGGTCCGGCAAGCTGCGGACGCCACCGTGGCGTTTCCGCAACGGTCGTGTGACCGAACCGCCACTCGGCGAGAATCGCGCGCGGAAATATCCAGAGTCAACAGTCGTTTTTTCAATAGAATAGCCGTGGCTCGAGGGCGATGTGTCCTGGCACGTCGGGTGCGATACACCTGCCACCGATGCGAGTTCAGACCACGCTCCGAACGCCGGTTTCGATCGAGGGGATCGGTCTCCACACGGGTCACCGGGTCCGCACGACGTTCCGTCCCGCGCCGGAAGACCACGGGATCGTCTTCCACCGCGACGACCATCCGTCGGTCGCGCTGCCGGCGCTCCCGGGAAGCGCGCTCGGCTTCGACCACGCGACGACGCTCGGCGTCGGCGACGTGCAGATCGGCACCGTCGAGCACGCGCTCTCGGCCGCCTTCGGGCTCGGCATCGACAACCTCGAAATCGAGGTCCGCGGCGACGAGCTCCCGATCCTCGACGGCTCCGCTCTCCCGTTCGTGCGCCTCTTCCAGGCGGCGGGCATCGAGCGGCAGCGCCGGCCGGCCCGGGTCCTCGCGATCGAGCGGCGGCGCGAGATCCGGCGCGGCGACAAATCGATCACGGTCCGGCCGGGCCGGGGGCTGACGATCACGTACGAGATCGATTTCCCGCACCGCGCCATCGGCCACCAGTCGATGACGCTCCACGTCGAGCCCGAGGCGTACGCGTCGCGCATCGCGCCGGCGCGCACGTTCGGGTTCACGCACGAGATCCACTACCTCCGCGAACGCGGCCTCGTCCGCGGCGGCTCGCTCCAGAACGCGATCGTCCTCGACGAGCAGAACGTCGTCTCGGGACCGCTCCGCTTCGCCGACGAGTTCGTGCGGCACAAGATCCTCGACCTCCTCGGCGACCTCGCGCTCCTCGGCCGGCCCGTCGAAGGGAAGGTCCATGCGCGCCGGGCGGGCCACGCCCTCCATGCGGAGCTCGTCCGCGAGCTCGCCGGAGAAGCGCTGCACCCCGCTTCCGCGGCCGCGTTCCGGGCCGAGCCCTCCTTCGCCGGCTGACCCGCACGTCTCCGGACGGCGGCGTTCCGCCTCGATCGGCGATCGGCGCATCCGGCGCTGTAAGATCCGTCCGGTGAACCGGATTCGAACGGGTTTCGTCGCCGCGGCGGCCGCGCTCCTGGCGTTTTCCGCGACCGCGCGCGCAGAAACGCCGCACATCTCCCCCCTCACCGTGGAGGTGAGCGGCAGCGACCTCTCCCTCACCTTCGTCTTGAACGGCGCGATCGACCCCGATCTCGCCCGGCGGATCGAGTCCGGCCTCGAGACCTCGATCGACTACGACGTCCGCCTCGCGGAACGCAACCGCTACTGGTTCGACCAGGACCTCGACGCGCACCACTTTCGCGTGACCGCCGCGTACAATCCGGTCAAGCGCGAGTACGTCGTCCGCGACTTCTGGGACCGCAAGCCCGCCGCGACGGTCGCGACCTCCGATTTCAGCGCGGCCGCCCGTCTCCTCGTCTCGCGGAGCCGGCTCCCCGCCTTCCGCGTGCGCCGCGGCTGGCCGCACAAGCACCTGTACGTCAAGATGCGCGCGTCGTACGATGCCGGCCACTTCTTCGCGCTCGCCCCCGTCGACTCGACGACCGAGTGGAAGAAGTCGAAGACGGTCAAGGTCCACGACGCGGACCTGCGCTGATGGCCGCCCCGGGCGCCTCGTTGCGGCACCGCCGCGAGACGAAGCTACTGGTCGCCGTCGCGCTCGCCTTCTTCTTCATCTGGGGAGGGATCTATCTTTCCCAGCAGGGAGGGAGTCCCCTTCCCGGCAGCACGCTCGTCAGCCGCGTGCCGCTCTTCATC
>DATFVB010000149.1 GCA_035260525.1 Thermoanaerobaculia bacterium | reverse complement strand
TGGCTCTGGATGCAGAGCTCGGTCACCGTCGCGATCCCCCTCCTCCTCCTCGCCGTCGACCATGCGCGCGAGCATCGACGCTTCGCGCGAAGCGTCGCGCTCTCGTCCGTATCGATGCTCCTCTTCCTCGCGGGAGGCTATCCCTTCATGGTCCTCTTCGGAGCCGCGGCGGCGTTCGCGTACGCGATCGCCGCCGCCGGAGGCCGGCCCGCGGCGGAGACGCGCCGGACGGCCGGGCGCCTCGCGCTTTCGGCCGCGCTCGCGGCCGGGGTCCTGCTTCCCGCCATTCTCGTCTCCGCCCGGATGATCCGCGCGTCGGGACAGGTCGCGGCGCGCGCGGGTCTCGCCGACGAGCTCCGGCTTCCGCCGCGCCACGCGATCCTCTTCGCGTTCCCCCTCGCTCTCGGGGATCCTCTCGCCGGCGACTACCGGCCCCTGACCGGCAGCCGGTTCGAGACCTGGGTCGAGACCGCCGTCGGCGTGGGACCGGCGGCGCTCGGGCTCGCGCTGCTGGGCGCCGCACAACGTCGAAACCGCCGCCTCTGGGTCTATGGTTCGGGCCTCGCGGCCGCGACGGCGGCGATCCTCTACGTCGCGCCGGTCCGCGGTTTCTTCGCGTCCCTTCCCGTCCTCTCGGGGGTGCTCCTCGAACGCGTCAAGATCCTCGCGGTTCTCGGCGTCGCGATCGGCGCCGCCGCCGGCGCCGAGCTCGTCCGGCGCGCGATGGGCCGGTCTCCGGCGCTCGCCCGGCTCGCCGCGAGCCTGCCGTTCGCGATCGGCATTCCGCTGATCCTCGTGGCGGCGCGGCTCTATCCCGCGGTCCTTCCGAAGGACGCCGTGTTCGTCGAGACACCGGGGCTGCGCCGCCTGGCGCGGGAAACGGCGGGGCCGTCGCGGTTCCTCGGAACCGGCTGGACGCTCTACCCCGACCTGGGGTCGGCGTTCGGCCTCGAGGACGTCCGCGGGCATCTCATGTTCGAGGAGACGTGGCGGAGACTCCTTTCCGCCGCCGACCCCCGGATCTACGGGCACACGGGGACGCTCCTGATCGCCGACGCGCGAAGGCTCCGTCCCGATTCGCCGGTTCTCGACCTCCTCGGCGTCTCCGCGATCGCCGCGTCTCCGGGGACCGTGCTTCCGCCGGAGGGCCTCGCGAAGATCTACGAGGGTCCGGACCTCGCCCTCTACCGGAGGGCGTCCGCTTTCCCCCGCTTCTTTCTCGTCGACCGATGGCAGCCGGGCGGCGTCGGCCAGGTCATGGAGGCCTCCCGCGAGTCTCTCCGGACCACCGCGTTCGTCCAGGAGCGCGATGCCGGCCGCCTGCCGCCGCCGCCGCCCCGCGCCGCCCCCGCCGGCCGCGTGCGGATCGAGTCGTACGGAAGCGACCGGTTCCGTCTGCGGGTGAACGCGCGCGCGCCCGCCCTTCTCGTCTCGTCGCAGAAGCTCTTTCCCCCGTACTGGGCGGCTCGCCTCGACGGCGCGCCCGCGGCGCCGATCCGCGTCGACGGCCTGTTCTTCGGCCTGCCCGTTCCCGCGGGGCGCCACGTCGTGGACGGGCGGTTTGGCATTCCCGCGGCGGAGCTCGCGGTCTCGGCCGCCGCCGCGCTCGCGATCCTCGGGCTCCTGGCGATCTCGTTTCGACCGGACCGGACGCGATGACGCGCTCGAGCCGCGCGGCGATCCTCGTTTCGCTCCTCTTCTTCGTGAAGGCGGCCACGCTCGCGCTCTTCGTCACTCCCCTCTGGGACGTCCCCGACGAGATCGGGCATTTCGCGTACGCCGCCGATCTCGCCGACGGCCGGGGCGTCCTCCCTCCGGGGCGCGCCGTCATCCCCCCGGACCTCGTGGCGCGGTGGCGCGGCGGCGCCGGCGGGAGCGTCCCGAACTGGACCGCCGTTCACCCGCCCGGATACCACGTCTTCGCGGCCGCCGCGCTCGCCGCGGCGCGGCTCTTCACGCCCGATTTCGAATGGCAGGTGCGGCTCACGCGCCTGACCTCGGCGTTCTTCGGCGCGGCGACTCTCCTGCTGCTCTATCGCCTGCTCGTCCTCGCGGGCGCGGGCGGTGCGGCGGCGCTCGCGGGATCGGCGGGCGTCGGCTTCATCCCGATGTTCTCGCACATGGCCTCGGGGGTGAGCCAGGACACGCTGTCGGCGGCTCTCGGCGCCGTCTGTGCGATCGCGTGGGTGGACCTCGTCCGGCGGCGCTCCCTCTCCGCGGGCGCGCGCCTCGTTCTCGCGATCGCCGCCGCCGGAGCGGTGAAGGCGACGATCGCCCCGGCGGCGATCGTGCTGATGGCGCTCCTCCCGGCGTACCTCCCCGGCCGCGCGGCGGCGCGGCTCTTCGCGGCGGCCGGCCTTTCCCTCGTCGCGTTCTCCACGACCGCCCTCTGGTGGCTTCGCCTCGGACGCCTTCCGACGCCGCCGGCGGGCCCGCCGGGAAGCCGCCGTCACGGCGCCGCCGCCTTTTTCGAGGTCTTCCGAAGCTCTCCGGTCGCCGACCACACGTTGAAGAACTTCTTCGGGCTGATCGGGTGGACCGGCGGAGGCGACGGCGTCGTCCGATGGTTTCAGATCTCGGGCGTTTTCCTCGCGGTTCCTCTCGCGCTCGTCCTTCTCCTCGTCGTCCTGACCGCGTCGTGGGTCGCGCGGCGGGACTTCCCGGCGGGAATGCCGGCGCGCCGATCGGGAATCGCCGGATGGGCGCTGGCCGGCGCGGTCTTTCTCGTCGCCTTCGGCTGGCTCGTCTCCCGCCCCTCCGTCCACCCCGTCAAGCTTTTCGTCGAGAGCCTCCTCTTCGCCCTTCCGTTCGTCGCCGTCCCGCAGGCGTGGCGAAGACGGACCGAAATCGAGGAGGTCGTGTTCTCCGCCCAGCTCGTCGCTCTCGGCTTCATGCTCCTCTACTTCTGGAACGTCTCGCGTTCGTTTCTCCTGACGGGCCAGATGCGCGGCGCGCACGGACGCTACTATTTCGCCGTGCTCGGCTTCCTCCTTCTCGGCTTCTACCTTCCGGCCGCCGATCGGCTCCGGAAGTGGCCGGGGCGAAACCGCGCCCTGGCCGCCGCCGTGCTCCTCCTCTTCGTCAACGAGACGGCGTTCTACGCGTCGCGCGTGATTCCCTTCTACCGCGGAGTCGCGCTCGCGGCGGCCGGACGACGGGTGAAGTGAATCCCTCTTTGCCCCGCCGGACGGCCGCGGCCTCGATCGGCGCGGCGGCGGCGATCCTCCTGCTCGAAGGCTCCCGCGCCGCGGCCGGAAGCGCGTTCTCCGCCGGCGGGCTCCTCGCACGCGCTCTCTTCGTGGCCGCCGTCCTCGCCGCCAGCCGTTTCTGCCGCCCGTGGCGGGCGGAAGGGGGCCGGTGGATCTTCCCGAAGACCTCGGCGGCGCTGCTCGCCGCCGCCTCCGCCGGCGCGGTCGCGGCCGCCGCGCTCCAGAGCGCGATCGGGGGCGCAGTCGCTCTCGCGCTCTTCTTCGCACTGACCGCCGGGGCCGCGGTTCCCGCCGGCGGACGGAGCCGAGCGGTGCCGGCGGCGCTTCGCATCCTCGCCC
>DATFVB010000148.1 GCA_035260525.1 Thermoanaerobaculia bacterium | reverse complement strand
CGGAGGCAATGCGTATCTGCGCTTCACCCTTTGGAGTGTTGAATTTCGGATTTCGAATCTGTTTCGGATTTCGGAATGGCTCGCGGACTGCATGCGCGGCGATCGACGCGCCGCCTGCTTGCGCAGGCCACCGCGGAGCGGTGCTTCTTCGCCATGCGAAGAAGGCGCTGGATTCGTGCTTCGAGTTTCGTCCTCCTACGGCATCTCCGCCGCGTGGTGCTTCACGAGCTTCGCCTGCGCGAGGTAGATCGTGTCTTCGGCGATGTTCGTCGCGAGGTCGCCGACCCGCTCGAGGTTCTTCGAGACCGAGATGCACTCGAGGCTGTAGGAGATGAGCGACGGCGACTCGGCCATGTACGTCAGGAGCTCCCGGATGATCGACTTGTTCTTGTCGTCGAGCACGTCGTCCTTCAGGATGACCGCGCGCGCGAGCTCGACGTCCCGATTGACGAACGAATCGATCGCGTCCTTCAGCATCCCCATCGCGACCTCTCCCATCGAGGGGATGTCGATGAACGGCTTGAGCGGCTTCTTCGACGAGATCCTCTCCGCGCACTCGGCGATGTTGACCGCGTGATCGCCGATCCGCTCGAGATCGTTGTTGATCTTGAGGCACGCGATCAGGAGCCGGAGGTCGACGGCGACCGGCTGCTGCAGGGCGAAGAGGTGGATCGCTTCCTCCTCGATCTCGACCTCCGTCCGGTTGATCGCCTCGTCGTTGGCGATCACGACGGTGGCCTTCGAGGCGGAAGCTTCCGTGAACGCGTCGACCGCGGCGGCGATCTGCTTCTCGACCTCGGCGCCGAAGACGATCAGGCGGCGGCGGAGATGCTCCAGCTGTTCGGCGAAATGTTCCTTCATGCGGCGGTCCCTTTCCCCGTCATCACGGCCCGTTCCGACTCTTTCTCCGCGAGCACGACACGGCGGCCGAAAACCCGGGCGAAGAGCTTCGATTTCCGGAGTGCGCCCGCGAGCTCCGGGGCGATCCCTTCCGGCCCGTGGCGGCCGGAGGCGGCGGCGACCTCGAACACGACCTTCTTCTGCCGGACGCGGCAGGAAACCGAGGCGACCGCCTGCCGGTGTCCGCGGTCGAGCCCGTCGGCGACTCGCAGGATGGCCGCGAGCTTCTCGACGGACTGGCGGCGCCAGGGATCGAGCTGCCGCCACTCCGGATGCCGTCCCTTCGGCCGGGCGCCGCGATGGTACCGGGCGATCGCCGCGATCGTCTCGACCTCCTCCGCGGCGAAACCCGTGAGGTCGCCGTGCCGGATCAGGTAGTAGGAGTGGCGGTGATGTCGCGTGAAGCCGATCGACGCGCCGGCGTCGTGGAGCAGCGCCGCCACGCGGAGCCACTCCCGCTCGCGGCCGGTCATCTGGTGAAGGCGATGCGTGGATTCGAAGATCTGGTCGGCGAGCACGGCCACGTGCCGTGCGTGCACGGGCTCGACGCTGGTGCGGCGGGCGAGCCGGTCGACGCTGCTCTCGCGCACGTCGCGCGCGATCGGAGGGAGGAACCCGGGCGAGCGGCGGCGCGCCACCTGGTCGAGAAGCACGCCTTCCCGAAGGCCGCGTTCGCCGACGAGGATCTCGTCGGCTCCGGCCGACTTCATCACGGCGGCGAGGACGATCCCGCCGGGGAGCGCGATGTCGCGGCGCTTCGGGTCGAGGCCCGGGACCCGCAGCTTGTCCTTGAGCGTCGTCTTCCGGAGGAGCGCGAGGACCTTCTTGAGCCCCTTGCGCGGCAGCGTCCGGTGGCCCGAAGGGAAGACCTCCCGGCCGCGGATGGCGGCTTCGTACACCATCGACATCGACTGCACCGTCCCGGAGGTGCCGACGCAGGTCTTGAACCCGGCCCGCGCGACGCGGCGTGCGGCGCCCGCCACGCGCCGCCGGACGGCGCGCTCGAGCGACTCGCGGTCGGCCCGCGAAACCGGGTCGTGGCGGAGGTATTTCTCCGCGAGGCGCACGGCGCCGAGCTCGACGGACTCGGCGAAGAGCACGCGGTTGCCGTCCGAGACGACGAGCTCCGTCGAGCCCCCGCCGATGTCGACGAGGAACAGAGAATCACACGACTCGGGGAATTCGCTCCGGACCGCGAGCGTGATGAGCCGCGCCTCCTCTTCCCCCGAGATCACCTCGACCTCGACTCCGCAGCGCTCCCGGACGGCGGCGACGAGCTCTTCGGCGTTCTCCGCCTCGCGGACCGCGCAGGTCGCGACGGCGCGGATCGTCTCGGCGCTCGACCCGCGGGCGACCGACGCGAGCCGCTCGACGGCGGAGGACGCCGCTTCGATCGCCTCGGGAGAGAGCCGCCCGGTCGCGAAGGTCTCGTGCCCGAGGCGGACGAGCTCTTTCTCGCGCGCGAGCGGTTCGAGCGCCCCGTCCTCCCCCACGCGGGCGACGAGGAGCTTGATCGTGTTGCTGCCGATGTCGATCGAGGCCCGAATCGTCATCCGCCGGCCATTGTGCCGCGATTCGAGAGGCTGCGGCGTGAAGCCAGCGTAAATTCCGCGTGAAGGCTTGGCGGGGCTCATGCGGCGTTGCCTCTTGCCCGGCTCACGCCACGACCAGTCGCGCGGCTCACGCCACGACCGGCAGCCCCGCCGCGTTCCATGCCGCCATTCCCCCGACGACGTTGACGACGTCCCGCCGGCCTCGCCGCAGGAGGAGGCTCGCCGCGATCGACGAGCGGTACCCTCCCGCGCAGATCACCGCGAGCGGCTTCCCGGCGGCGATCTCCGCGCCGGAGCCGGCGAGCTCGGCGAGCGGCCGCGCGACGGCCTCCGCGATGTGCCCCGCGTCCCACTCCGGGCCGCGGCGGACGTCGAGCACGCCGCAGCTCCCCTCCTCGAGCCGCGCGGCGAGCTCGTCGACGGCGATCTGCTCGGCGGCCCCGACGGGCCGGCCCGACGCGCTCCAGGCCGCGACGCCCCCGTCGAGATAACCGGCCAGGCTCTCGATCCCGACGCGCGCGAGCCGCATCCGCGCCTCGTCGACGCCGCCTGCGCCGTCGGTCACGAGGACGATCCGAGACGCGGCGGGGACGACGGTGCCCGCCCACGAGGCGAACGGGCCGTCGAGGTCGATGTGGATCGAGCCCGGCAGGTGCGCGGCGCCGAACGCCGCGGAAGAGCGCGTGTCGAGGACGACGGCTCCCGCGCCGCCGAGGCGGGCAACCTCTGCGGGAGCGAGCGCCGGAAGGGGCGGGAGCTCGGCGAGCAATGACGGTCCCTCGCGGTTCAACCGGACGTCGCGCCCGAAGTACGCCGGGATCTCAGGCAGGTCGGTCGTCATCATCCCGACGAACGCATCGCGGGTCATCGGCTGCAGCGCGTAATTGGTCCGCCGCTGCTCGCCGATCGTCGAGGTCGTCTCGCTCGAGAGGTTCCGGCCGCACATCGAGCCGGCGCCATGGCCCGGGTACACGACGACCGAATCGGGCAGCGCGAGGAGCTTGCCGTGAAGCGAGTCGTAGAGCTGCCCCGCCTGCTCCCGCGGGCCCGGCCCCGGACCGGCGGCCGGGCTCGCGGCCGCGCCGGCGAGGTCGGGCCGGCCGACGTCCCCGATGAAGAGGGTGTCGCCGGTCAGAACGGCGGACGGGACCGAGGAACCCTTCCCTTCGAAGAGGAGGAGGCAGATCGAATCGGGCGTGTGGCCGGGAGTCTCGAGGACCCGCAGGCGGGCGGCGCCGACCGCGATCTCCGAGCCTTCCGCGACCGGGTCGTGCGGGTAGGCGGCGCCCGCCGCGCGGCTCACGTGGATCGTCGCGCCGGAGGCCGCTGCGAGCTCCCGGTGGCCCGACACGAAGTCCGCGTGGAGATGCGTCTCGATCACGTGCCGGATCACGAGCCCCCGCGCTTGCGCATCTTCGAGGTAGACCTCGACGTCCCGCCGCGGGTCGACGACGGCGGCGACGCCTTCCGAGCCGATCAGGTAGGACGCCTGGGCGAGACAGCCGAGATAGAACTGGCGGAGATACACGTCGCCTCCGGTCAGGCCAGGACCGATCCGCCGTTGATGTTGACCACCGCGCCGTTGATCTGCTGCGCGTAGTCGGAGCAGAGGAAGGCGATCACGCCCCCGACATCGTCCGCGGTCGCGACGCGCCGCGTGGGGATCTCCTGCTCGATCGCCCGCCGCCGGCGCTTGTCGCCGAGCTCGCGCTGCGACATCTCCGTGTCCACCCAGCCGGGAGCGACCGCGTTGACGGTGATGCCGTAGGGACCGAGCTCGGCCGCGAGCGACTTGGTGAACGCAATCACCGCCCCCTTCGTCGCGGCGTAGTGCGAGTGATACGCCTCGCCGCGCTGGCCCGCCGTCGAGGAGACGTTGACGATCCGGCCGAACCGCTGCGCCTTGAAGACGGGGACGGCGAACTTCGTCATCAGGAAGGTGCCCCGCGCGTTGATCGCGAACACCTCCTCCCAGTAGGAGGGGCTGATCTCCTCGACGGCGCCCCCCGGCCAGATCCCCGCGTTGTTGACGAGGATGTGGAGGCCGTCCAGCCGCGCGACCGCCTGCGAGATCGCGCGCTTCGCCTCGCGCTCGTCGGAGACGTCGGCGCGAAACGCGAGACCCGGTCCCCCGAGCGCCTCGAGCTCGAGGCACGCGCGGCGCGCCTCGCGCTGCCGCCGCCGGTACACGATCGCGACCTGGCACCCGGCACGCACCAGGAACTTCGCGGCGGAAAGCCCGATGCCGCGGGAGCCGCCGGTCACCAGGGCCTTCCGGCCCGACAGGTCGACCGTGAACACCGATTGCGTCATCGCGTCATCTCCGTGAGCCGATCCGTCACCGCCCGCGCGATCCGCGCGTTGGCCTCGGGCCGGTAGTGCTGGGGGGTGTCGCCGAACTCCCGCGGCCCGAGGAAGTCCCACAGGTCGAGGAGCGCGATGCCGTTGTCCGAGCAGAACCGGGCGAGCACGGCGCGGTAGCGGTCGTAGATCGCCCGTCCATAGAAGGAATTGTACTCGCGGTCCGAACGGGGACCCGACGCGATGAAGATCGGATCGTTGACGAGGAGCAGCGGCACGCCGCGCTCGTCGGCGAGCGCCTTCCCCGCCGTGAGCGCCTTCCATCGCGCGTTCGGCATCGGCGGCTTTCCCGGGCCGAGCTCGCGGAAGAGCGGCTGCTCGGGGAGCGGCGACGCCCCGATCCACGGCCGCCGCGGGCGGAACGTATCGCTCGGATCGCCCGGCGCCATCGCGTCGAGCGCGCCCCGGGCCAGCAGCAGGGCGAAATCCCGATAGCGCGCCCCCTCGAAGAGAATCGAGCGCCGCCACCACCGCTCCGGCTTCCCGAAGAGCTCCCGCGTCTCCCACGTCGAGATCGAGAACCGCTCCGCGAGCGCGCGCAGGTCGTCGCGGTTGACGCGGAGGACGAGATGGACGTCCGGGCGGAA
>DATFVB010000147.1 GCA_035260525.1 Thermoanaerobaculia bacterium | reverse complement strand
CGACGAGGCGCGGCGAGGCGCGCGCCCGACGGGATGCGGACCGCCGGCCGGCGCCTAAGGCGTACCGACGAGCGTACGTCGTGGCGACGGCCGGCGGCACGCGCCCGTCCGGCTCGATGCATCCGCCTTCGCTGAAGTTTCGGCGCGACAAGTCGCCGCGCCTGCCCGCCAGAAGATCACGGGACCATCGATGTGAGTTGACGCCACGACGAGGCGCGGCGAGGCGCGCGCCCGACGGGATGCGGACCGCCGGCCGGCGCCTAAGGCGTACCGACGAGCGTACGTCGTGGCGACGGCCGGCGGCACGCGCCCGTCCGGCTCGATGCATCCGCCTTCGCTGAAGCTTCGGCGCGACAAGTCGCCGCGCCTGCCCGCCAGAAGATCACGGGACCATCGATGTGAGTTGACGCCACGACGAGGCGCGTCGAGGCGCGAGCCCGACGGGATGCGGGCTGCCGGCCGGCGCCTAAGGCGTACCGAGAGCGTACGTCGTGGCGACGGCCGGCGGCACGCGCCCGTCCGGCTCGATGCATCGCCGCGCCTGCCGGTTAAGCGGTGGCGGTGGCGGATTCGGCGGTCACCAGCGACCCCTCTTCCAGCCAGTGCGCGATCAGCCGGTAGATCCGGTAGGAGTCGACGAAGAAGGCCTCCTCGCACTGCGACGGCGACGCGCCGGCGATGACTCTGGCGAATACCCCCTGGAGGAGCGTCGGATCGCGCTCGTCCTCCGGCGCCGTCGCGGGAATCGAGGTCCGAGTCAGGGAAACGCCTTCCGGCACGAGGGCGCGGGCCTGGCGAAGCTCGTCGTAACGGCGGCTCCCCTCGAAGAGGAGCGGCACGATCTCGAGGAGCGATCCGGAATCGAGGCCGGCCCCGTTCTCGCGGCGGTTGACGAACGAGAACGTTCCGGGCGCGGGATTCTCGAAGAGCTGGTAGACCGCGTCGCGTCCCCTCAGCGGTCCCACGCGGCAATGGGCGAGCTTTCCCGCTTCGAACGTCAGAATGCCGGCGGTCTCTCCCGATCGGTCGGTGAGCGTCAGCACGCCGCTCACCTCGCTCTGCGCGAGGTTCTGGAGCAGGTTCGGCATGCCGAAGAGCTCGAGATCTCCCGAGAGGCTGGGGAGCGACGAGGTATCGGCGGCGGGAGCGGCATGGTCGAAGCCGTCGAGCGCCGCCGCGGCCGCTTTCGCGAAGGACTGGTCGGGGTACGTCCGGGCGACCTCCCGGAAGAGCTGCCGGACCTCCGGGGTCGGCGTCGACGAGAGGGCGCGCACGATCCACTCGATGTTCTGGGCCTTGCGGGCGATCACGAAACCGAAGACCTTCCGCGGGAGTTCCTTTCGAAGCGCCGTCGTCAGGCGCGACACGGCGGTCATCTCGCTGGAGAGATCGACGCCCGAAAGCTCCGCCAGCCGCGCGGTCGTCTCTCCGAGGGCCGACGACGAGGTCAGACCGTGTTCCACGACCGCGTTGACCGCGGCCGACGTCCCGATCCGGGCGAGGGCGGAATAGGCGCGGTCGAGGACGGTCTGGATATCCTCGGGGGTATAGGGGCCGCCCCCGGGCTTGGAGGCGAGGGCCTCGAATTCGCGGGCGATCGAGATCAGCACCGCGGCCGTCTTGTCGTGGCGGATCATGGCGAGGTTCGCCATGACTTCCTTGATCAGGAGGATGTGCTGGCCGGGGCGTCCGAGGAACCCGAGCATCTCGATCTCGGCTTCGAGCGGGGAGTCGTCGGGACGCGGAATGCGCCGCAGGACGTTCAGGAGGTTCCTCTGAAAGTACCACCCCGCCTGGCCGGAGGCGGGGTTGAGCGGCTGCCGCAGCTTCTCGAGCGCCGCGCGGCGCGCGACGGGACCGTGCACCTGCAGCAGCGTCACGAGGAGGCGCCGGCGCTCGCGCTTCTGCTCCGTCTCGAGCTCGTCGAGGATCCCCTGCGGCGAAAGGGCGGGGAAGAACGTGAGCACCTTCCGGAGGATCGACTGGCGGCTGGCGTCCTCCGCGTAGGTCCGGAGACGGTCGAGGTCGACGAGCTCCTGCATGCCGCGGCGCGTCAGGTCCGCGCGCTCCGGCTCGACCTTCTTCTCGGCGACGAGGCGCTCGGCGAGATCGAACATGGTCACCGCGCGGCCGAGCTCGCCTTCGTTGAGCTGCTCGACCGCCGCCCGCACCATCTCGTGGAAACGGCGCGCTCCCTCCGCGGGATCGCTCGCGAGCGCGACGATCTGGTGCATCGCCTCGACCGCGCCGACCTTCGGCGTCTCGGCCCCCTCCGACGGCTTGGCCGCGACGGGAATCGCCCAGCCCGGCAGCGCGAGCGACAGCGACCGGAACACGCGATCGATCCGCGAGTCCATTCCGAGATCGCCGAGCTTGGCGAGGTATCGGTCCAGGTCCGTCGCGCTGCGCGAGTCCCGCGCCGCGACCGACAGCATCTCCGAGAGGACCTTCTCGCGCGCGGGCGCCGGCGGAGCGGCGCCGTCCGGCCGGCGCTCGGGAGGAGGGCCCAGGCGGCCGAGGAGGAGCGTGAAGCGGCGGATTCCGTCGGTCATCGCCCGGGAAAGGTCCGACGGCATTCCCGCGGGCGCGCCCGCAGGCCCCGGCTTCCTCGCCGCCACGAGCGGCTTCTCGGCGCCGGTCTGGCGGTGCAGGACCGACACGGGGCTGCTGAGAAAAGTTTCCGCCGTCGCGAGGCGTCGGACGTTGCTCGCGAACAGATCGCGATCCTCCACGGGGCAGGCGTTCAACAGCAGGACCGCGATCCGCTCGAGGAACGGTCCGAGCGTTTGCTCGCCGATGAGCTTGTACTCGGAGAGCAGGTGCAGCTTCTTGATCCCGTGGAAGAAATAGTCCGAAGTCGGCGCGGCGTTGCCCGAAAGCGTGTGCTGCTCGGCGGTCCAGTTCTGGATCTCGGAGACCGTCAGCTCGGGCGGATGGCGGATGAGGACGTCGACGGCGTCGACGACCATGAGGGGCGCCACCTGGTCGGAGAGATACCGCTGCAGCTCGAAAAGCGCCTCACGGATTTCCCATCCCGGATGGCCAAAATCGACGGAATCCGCCACTGGCCGGAATTGTAACCCGGACGCAGTCCCTTTTTCGCCTCATCCGCGACGCCGGGCGCCGGGGACGCGCTCCCGGCTCGGTCAGACGACCGCCGGCTCGACCGCCGCTCCCCTCCCGGCGCCTCCGCCGCCGGCTTCGACCCGCGCCGGCTCGAAACGGGCCTGGAAAAAGCGCAAGTATTTCGGCTCGAAGATCATCCGCAGCCCTCGCGACTCGCTCCGGCGGTTCCAGACGGCCTCGACCGCCTCCACCGTCACGTCGCAGTGCGCCTGGGTGTAGACCCGGCGGGGAAACGTCAATCGGACGAGCTCGAGACGCGGAAACCGGTGCTCGCCGGTCGACGGGTCCCGCCCGGCCGAGACGACGCCCCGCTCCATGGCGCGGACACCCGCCTCGACGTAGAGCTCGGCCGCGAGCGTCTGCGCCGGGAAGAGCGACTGCGGCAGGTGCGCGTAGATCCGGCGCGCGTCGAGGAAGACGGCGTGCCCGCCCACCGGCACGACGATCGGGACGCCGATTCGCTCGAGCCGCTCGCCCACGTAGTGGACCTGGCCGATCCGGGCGCGGATGTGCGCTTCGTCGACCGCTTCCGGGATGCCGAGAGCCATCGCTTCCATGTCGCGGCCGGCCAGCCCGCCGTACGTGTGCAGCCCCTCGTAGACGACGACGAGGTTGCGCGCCTCCTCGTAGATCTTCTCGTCGTTGAGAGCGAGGAAGCCGCCGATGTTGACGAGCAGGTCCTTCTTCGCGCTCATGGTGCAGCCGTCGGTCTGGGCGCACATCTCGCGGAGAATCGAGACGATCGTGCGCTCGCGCATCCCCGGCTCCCGCTGCTGGATGAACCACGCGTTCTCGATCGCTCGCGTCGCGTCGAGGATCACGCGGATGCCGCGGGCGGCGCAGAACGCGCGGACGGCCCGGAGGTTTTCGAGCGCGATCGGCTGTCCGCCCGCCATGTTGACGGTCGCCGCGACCGACACGTACGGGATCTTCTCCGCGCCGACGCGGCGAACGAGGTCCTCGAGCTTGCCGAGGTCGACGTTCCCCTTGAACGGATGGCGGCTTTCCGGGTCGTGCGCCTCGTCGACGATCACGTCCACGAAGGTCGCTCCCGCGAGCTCCTGGTGGAGGCGCGTCGTCGTGAAGTACATGTTTCCGGGCACGAAATCTCCGGGATGGATCAGGATCTTCGAGATCAGGTGCTCCGCCGCGCGCCCCTGGTGGGTCGGCACGAGGAACCGGTAGCCGTAGTACTGCCGCACGGCGTCCTCGAGATGGTAGAAGTTCCGGCTGCCGGCGTACGCCTCGTCGCCGAGCATCATCCCCGCCCATTGGCGGTCGCTCATGGCGTTGGTGCCGCTGTCGGTCAGGAGGTCGATGTAGACGTCCTCGGAGCGAAGCAGGAAGGTGTTGTAGCCGGCTTCCGCGAGCGCGATCTCCCGCTCCCCGCGCGACCTCATGAAGAGCGGCTCGACCATCTTGATCTTGAAAGGCTCCGCCCAGGAGCGCCGCTGGTTTTCGGACATTTCCCCTCCTCGTCCGCAGTCTCCCGCGGACGGCGAGCGATCCCTATGATTCAAATCACCCATTCGGCGCGATTGCCGCAGAGCGAGTCCGGCCCCGCCGGCGGGCCGGCGGCCCGGATGGCTCGGGGGCTTCGGGCGGGCGCGTCTGGCCCTGTTGTTGCCGATCGTTCGCAGGGGGCGGGAAAGGAGCCGGGATTCGACGACCGGAAATCGGCGCATGGCGCCAGCGGCCGCGCCTCGGGGTCAGATCTGGTCCGCGCCTCGGGGTCACCGCGCCTCGGGGTCAGATCTGTGTTATACACTATGGACCGATGACCTTCTCGAGCACTCCGAGACGCTGCCCGAGCCGGCGGCCCGGGTCTGTCTCGAGTCTTCCCACGATTTGTGCCACCCACGAGGCCCGGACACCGAATTCCTCTCCGATCTCCGCAAGAGTCCGGTTCGTCAGCTTGCGCATCAGGTAGATCGCCACCCTCTTCTCCTCCCCGCCACGCCGGCGACGGAGATCGACCTCGTCAACACCGTATTCACGCGCGACGGCCTTCTTGATCGCTCGGGCGTCCGTCAGCCACGGTTTGCGCTGAGCCGAAGGAATCTCCGGATCGATCTTTTGTCCTCGAAGCCGGGCATCCATCAGTTTAAGAAAACCCTTGCCACCGAGGTAGATCTGCCCGGCGAGATCCCGGAACGGCGACGGCTGCCCCTTCCCCTCTGCAACGAACCGGCGGTAGCTTTCCCTGGCGGCCCGTCTTCCGGACGAAAACTGGGACAGCGTCCAGTCGATCTCCAGCCACCCGGGCGCGCGCGTCCGACCGGCAGTCGCCCGGTAGTTGCTCCACGGCCACTGGCCTGCGCCCTGAACCACTCCCGCCCTGACGGGGTTTAAGACCACGTAGCGCGTCAGCTCCAGAAGATGCGGGTCCCTCTCGACCAGGATCGACTTGAATCGCCCCTGGAAAAGGTGGCCCGTTCGCCGGTGCCGGATGTTGAAGTACTGGGTGTACCGCCCGTTGAGCCGCTGCATCCCGCGACTGACGTTGCCGAGAGGAGTCTCCAGAAGGAGATGGTAATGGTTTCCCATCAAGCAATAGGAATGGACGACCCACCGCTCCCTCTGGGCGACCGACCCGAAGAACTCAAGGAAACGTGCACGATCGGAATCGTCGCGAAAGATCGCGCTCCGCTCGTTTCCCCGGCTCGTGGCGTGGTAAAGAGCGCCCTCGAATTCAAGGCGAAGCGGCCGGCTCATCCCGCCAACCATAACACATAATACAGATCTGACCCCGTCGCTAGGGCGACGGCCGGCGGCACGCGCCCGCTCCGCCTTCTGAAGCTTCCTCCTTCGCCGAAGCTTCGGCGGGACGAGTCGGCGCGATCCTATTGGCATCGACCGTCCGATTCGGCGCGGGCAAACTCAACAACCCGATCGCGCCGTAGCTCCGCAGAGCGGAGCCCGCCCGGCTCGATGCATCCGCCTTCGCTCCTTCGGAGCTTCTGCGCGACAGGTCGCCGCGTCAGCCGATGGGTCCTCGAAGGAAGGACGCCGCCAGTTGTGTCACCGTCGAGACGCGCCGAGACGTCGTGGAAGACGGGTTCGGGCGGACCGTCGGCGGCTAAGGCGTAACGCGAACGTACGTCGTGCCGGCGGCGGGCCGAACGGACCCGTATAACGCGGCGTATCGCCGCGTCAGCCGATGGGTCCTCGAAGGAAGGACGATGTCAGTTGTGCCGCCCTCGAGACGCGCCGAGGCGCGAGCCCGGCGGGGATGCGGGTCGCCGGCCGGCGCCTAAGGCGTACCGAGAGCCGTACGTCGTGGCGGCGGCCGGCGGCTCGCGCCCGCCCGGCTCGATGCATCGCCGCGTCAGCTCACAGGAGTGACAGCGGCCTGGTCCTCCTCCCCCGTGCGTATCCGATACACCTTCTCCACCGGCAGGACGAAGATTTTTCCGTCTCCAACCTCTCCCGTTCTGGCGCCGGCGACGATCGCGGCGACGGTCGTCTCGACGAACGAATCGGAGACGCCGATCTCGAGGCGGACCTTCTCGGAAAGCTCCATCTTGACCGTCGTGCCGCGGTAGGTCGCGACCCTTTCGGTCTCCCCGCCGTGCCCCTCGACGCGATGGAGGGTGAGGCCGCGGACGTCGGCCCGGAAGAGCGCCTCGAGCACGTCGGCCAGCTTCTCCGGCCGGACGACGGCGACGACGAGCTTCAGGCCGGGCTCCCTTCGGGCACGAGCGTGGGCGCCGGCGCAGCGTCGCCGTCTCCTCCGGCGGCCGGCAGCACGAGAATCGCGCCCTCGCCCCGCGCGTACGCCTCTTCACCGTGCTGGGTGACGTCGAGCCCGAGCCCTTCCTCGGTGCGGGTCGCGCGGAGCGGCACGAAAACGCCGACGAGCTTGAGCAGCAGCACGCTCGCGCCGACGCTGTAGGCGGCCGTCGCCGCGACCGCGATCGCCTGGATCGCGAGCTGGCGGGGATTTCCGAAGAGCGCGCCGTCGGCCGCGCCGCTCCACGCCTTTTCGGCGAGGAGTCCCGTCAGCAGCGCTCCGACGGTGCCGCCCACGCCGTGCGCGGCGAGGACGTCGAGCGAGTCGTCGAGGCGCGTCCGGGCGCGCCAGAGGAGCGCGAAATAGCTCGGGAGCGCGGCGGCACCGCCGAGCGCGAGCGCCGCGATCGGACGCACGAATCCCGCCGCGGGCGTGACCGCGACGAGACCGACGACGATGGCCGTCGCGGCGCCGACCGCCGTCGCGCGACCGCTCCGCGACAGGTCGAGGATCGTCCAGACGAGGAGCGTCCCGACCGGCGCCAGCAGGGTGTTGACGAAGGCGAGCACCGCGTGGCCGTCCGCGGCGAGCGCGCTTCCGCCGTTGAAGCCGAACCAGCCGAACCAGAGGAGGCCGGCGCCGAGCAGCGTGAACGGCACGTGGTGCGGCAGGACGGCCTGCCGGGCGAAGTCCTTGCGCGGGCCGAGCACGAGACACGCCGCGAGCGCCGCGGCCGCGGCGTTGACGTGGACGACCGTTCCCCCGGCGAAATCGAGGGCGCCGAGGCGGGCGAGCCACCCCCCGCCCCACACCCAGTGCGCGACCGGCGCGTACACGACGACGGACCAGAGCGCGATGAAGGCGAGGTAGGGGGCGAAGCGCATCCTCTCGACGACCGATCCCGAGATGAGGGCGGCCGTCACGATTGCGAACGTCGCCTGGTAGGCGAAGAAGAGCAGGTGCGGGATCGTCCCCTTCGCGTCGAGTCCGACCCCGGCGAGAAACGCGTTTCGGAAGTTTCCGGCGAGCGCCCCTCCGCCGGAAAACGCGAGCGAATATCCGGCGATCGCCCACGCCGTACCGACCGCGCCGAGCGCCGCGATGCTCATCATCATCGTGTTCAGCGCGTTCTTGGAGCGAACGAGCCCGCCGTAGAAGAACGCGAGGGCGGGGGTCATCAGGAGCACGAGGGCCGTCGAAAGGAGGAGCCATACCGTGTCCGCGCTTTTCATGCCCGCGAAGTATAGCAAGCGTCCGGCCAACTGATCAATGAAATTTGCAATTCCAGCACATTCCCATGATCGCTGGATGGTTTTTGGCGGTGGAAATTTGATTTTGTATGCAAGAAAGTGCCAGAAGTGCAATAAATTGAAATCATCAGTCGCGTCCTCGTGAGGGCTAGAATCGGGGACGTGGCGACGGCGGCGGACCTTCCCGGCGGCGACCTCGTCGAAGAGGGGATCGCGGATTTGCGCCGCGGAGTCCTGTCCATCCCCGCGCTCCTCGTTCTCGTCGGGGCGCCCCGCCTTCGGCGTCTCGGCTTCGAGGTCCCTTCCTCTCCCGAATCCGACCCGGAACGGCGCCTCTACGACGCTCTCGCGTCGGAGGATCCCGACTCCGCGCACTCCCGGTACAACGCTCTCATCCGGCGGCTCGTGAGCTTCGAGCGGGCGGCGGAATGCGCCGGCCGGTAGACGCGGCCCGGATTCGCGAGTTCATGCGGGCGCTCGCGCGCGAGTCGCGCTCTCCCCACCGCGTCTACTTCACCGGGGGGGTGACGGCGGTCCTGATGGGCTGGAGATCCTCGACCATCGACATCGACATCAAGATCGAGCCGGAAGGAGAAGGCCTGCTCCGCGCGATCCCGGAGATCAAGGAGAAGCTCGGCGTCAACGTCGAGCTCGCGTCTCCCGACCACTTCATCCCCGAGCTCGAAGGATGGCGCGACCGGTCGATCCCGATCGGCGGGGAAGGTTCCGTCGAGTTCGCGCACTACGACCCTTACGCTCAGGCCCTCGCGAAGATCGAGCGCGGCCACCGCCAGGACCTCGAGGACGTCGGCGAGCTCTTCGCCCGCGGGCTCGTCGACCCGGGCCGGCTGCAGGAGCACTTCCGGTCGATCGAGCCCTTCCTCTACCGTTATCCGGCGGTCGATCCCCGGGCGTTTCGCGAAGCCGTGCGCCGCGCGGCCGAACGCGCGCCGTAAGACGCGCGCCCGCCGGGTTCCCACTCGGACGGGCGGGCGGCCGAACGCACCTGAGCCGCCGAGCGGCATCATGAGGACGCGGGGACCGCGCGTTTCGCGAACGCGCGAGGAAAAAGCCCCCGGCGCGACGCGCCGGGGGCTCGAAAGAACAGCGGGAGCAACCGGAGCGAATTACGGGGTCGAACCGCTCGAGGAGCCGGCGCCGGTCTTCGCCGGCTCGGTCGCCGCGGGAACCGGAAAGCCCCGCTTCCTCATCAGCGCGCCGATCCCGGGATCATGGCCGCGGAAGGCGCGGTACGAATCGGCCGGATCGCGCGTATTGCCGGTCGAGAAGACGTTCTCCTTCAGACGCTTCGCGACGGCCGGATCCCAGGGCCCGCCGGCTTCGACGAACGCTTCGTACGCGTCGGCCGAGAGCGTGTCGGACCAGAGATAGCTGTAGTACCCCGCCGAATAACCGTCTCCCGAGAAGATGTGCCCGAACTGCGGCGTCCGGTGCCGCATCACGATCTCCCGGGGCATCCCGAGCTCCCGGAGAGTCGCCTTCTCGAACGCGTCGGGATCGATGTCCCGGTCGGGCGTGGCCGCCAGATGGAGCTTCATGTCCACGAGCGCCGCCGCGAGGTACTCGACCGTGATGAAGCCCTGGTTGAACGTCGACGCCTTCTCGATCTTCGCGACGAGGTCGGCCGGGATCGGCTTTCCGGTCCCGTAGTGCCGGGCGAAGCGGTTCAGGACCTCCGGCGTCGAGAGCCAGTGCTCGAGGAGCTGCGACGGGAACTCGACGTAGTCGCGCGCGACGTTCGTCCCGGAGACCGACGGGTAATCGACCGAGGAGAGGAGGCCGTGGAGCGCGTGTCCGAACTCGTGGAAGAGCGCGGTCGCGTCGTCCCAGCTGATCAGGATCGGGTCGCCCGGCTTCCCTTTCACGAAGTTCGTGTTGTTCGAGACGATCGTCGGGACTTCCCCCTCGAAGCGCGACTGGCTCCGGTAGGCGTTCATCCACGCTCCCGATTGCTTTCCTTCGCGGGCGTAGGGATCGAAGTACCAGAGGCCGACGTGCCGCCCCGCGGCGTCCTTCACTTCCCACACGCGGACGTCGGGATTCACGACGGGGAGCCCGGTGACGGGAGTGAACTTCAGGCCGAACAGACGGTCGGCCGTGTAGAACAGCGCCTCGCGCATCTTTTCGAGCTGCAGGTACGGCGTGACGGCGTTCTGATCGAGGTCGTATTTCGCCTTGCGCACCTTCTCGGCGTAGTACCGGTAATCCCACGGCTCGATCGTGATCTTCGCGGCGCCGGCGATCGACTCCTTGTCGGCGATCGCCTTCATGTCGGCGACTTCCTCCCGCACGCGGGCGACGGCGGGCTTCCAGACCGCTTCCATGAGCTCCATCGTCTTTTCGGGCGTCTTCGCCATCGAGTTCTCGAGACGCCAGTGGGCGTGCGTCGCGAAACCGAGGAGCTTCGCGCGCTCGGCCCGCAGGCGCAGGATCTCGGAGATGATCTTCTTGTTGTCCTTCGCGTCGCCGTGGTCGCCGCGGCTGTAATAGGTCCTCCAGACCTTCTCGCGAAGGTCGCGGCGCGCCGAGTACGTCAGGAACGGCTCCATGCTCGAGCGGGTGTTCAGGATCGCCCACTGCCCTTTGTGTCCCCGCGCCTCCGCGGCGGCCGCGGCGCCCTGGCGCACGCCTTCGGGGAGCCCCTCGAGGTCCGATTCCTTGTCGAGGAAGAGGACGTAGTCGTGCTCGTCGGCGAGCAGGTTCTGCGAAAACTTCGTGAAGAGCGCCGCCAGCTTCTGGTTGATCTCCGACATCCGCTTCGCCGCGCCGCCCTCGAGCTTCGCGCCGGCATGCACGAAATTCGTGTAGTCGAGCCAGACGAGCCGCTTCTGCTCGGGCGTCAGCCCGAGCGTCTCGCGCGCGTCGTAGACGGCGGCCACCCGAGCGAACAGCTTCCGGTTCTGGACGATCCTGTCCCCGAACTCCGCGAGCTTCGGGGCCATCTCGGTCTCGACCGCCTGGAAGTCCTTCGTCGACATCGTCGAGCTGTAGATGCCGAAGATCGTCGACGAACGGTCGAACTCCTTGCCCGCGCTCTCGAGAGCAGCGATCGTGTTCGCAAAGGTCGGCTTCTCCGGGCTCGCGGCGATCGCGTCGATCTCGGCGAGCTCGTCCGCCATCGCTTTCTCGAGGGCCGGCCGGAAGCCGGCGACCGTGACCTTGTCGAACGGCGGAACGCCGCCGTAGGGGCCGGTCCATTTCGCGAGCAGCGGATTTTCGGCCGCGTCCGCGCCCGCGAGCGGCGCGACGGCGAGCAGGATGGCGGCCCCCGCCAGGAGAATGGTGCCTTTGAACATCGAAATCGCTCCTTTCGGTCGGTTCGCGAGAAACGAAGGCAGCCTTCCAGATATCCCAGCGAGGACGCCGGAGCAATGACGCAGATGCAGCGGATCTTCGGGCGGGAACGCCTTTTCACCTTTGCCGCCGGCGGATTCAAGAGGTGCCGCCAAGCCTATCCTATCGATCGAAAGCTCATGATATTTCAGCGTTTTTGGGTAGTCAGACGGTATTCTTTGACAAAAGACGTAATCTGACGTAAATTTACTCCCGATGAAGTGCAAACGACAGAAAGGGCGGGGCTGAATGGAAGATCGCCTCATGACGATCAAACAGCTCGCCGAGTACCTGATGGTCAACGACCGGACCGTATTGAAGCTCGTCACGGACGGGGCGCTCCCGGGCGTGAAAGTCGGCAATCGGTGGCGCTTTCGCAAGGCGATGATCGACACGTGGCTCGACGACCAGATGCTGGGAGTCACGCCGCGATACCTCGAGGAGCTCAA
>DATFVB010000146.1 GCA_035260525.1 Thermoanaerobaculia bacterium | reverse complement strand
CGATGCATCGCCGCGCCGCAAAAGCATCGGCACCGCGTTATGATTCCCACGTGAAACTGCTCAAGTGGCTGCTCGGCCCTTATTTGCTGGCCGTCATCGTCGCCGCGTTCCTCTGGCCGCAGCCGGCGAAAGGCTTCATCGGGGAGTCGTCGCGGATCGTCTTCTTCCACGTGCCCTGCGCGTGGACGGCCACACTCGCCTTCATCGTCGCCGCGGTCGCCTCGATCGTCCACCTCGTCAAGCGGGACGCTTTCTCCGACGAGTCGGCCGCCGCGGCCGTCCGGCAGGGGTTCCTTTACTCGGTGCTCGCGACCGTGACCGGCTCGATTTTCGCGGACGTCATGTGGGGGTCCTACTGGAACTGGGACCCGCGGGAGACCTCGATCGTTCTGCTCCTTTTTCTCTATGCCGCGTACCTCTTCCTGCGGGGCGCGATCACCGACCCGGAACGGCGGGGCGTGTTCTGCGCCGTGTATGCCCTGTTTTCCGGTTTCGTCATGCCGTTCCTCATGTTCGTCGTGCCGAGGGTGACGGCATCGCTTCACCCGCAGACCGTCATCAACCGGCAGGGGAAGATCCTGATGGACACCCCGACCCGGGTCGTCTTCTTCACGGCGCTGGCCGGTTTCACGGCGCTCTTCTTCTGGGTTTGGGACCTCGACCGCCGGCTCGAGAGAATGAAACGTTCCCTTCGGACGTTGGAGTGAGGACCGCATGACCGCACTGGGATTCGTCGCCGCGTGCAACGCTGTCATCTGGATAGGACTGTGGATCTATCTCCTCCGGCTCGACTCGCGCCTGAAGGCGGCCGAGCGGCGGTCCGGACCTCCGGAATGAGCGATTCGATCAGTTTGATTCATTTGGATCAGGAGGGTTATCCCTCGAAGACAGGATGATCAGGCCATGAAAAAGGGATACATCTTCGCCGCGATTCTCGCCGTCGGTTTCCTGGTGCTCGGGGTCACCGCCTTCCGGACGACGCTCACCCCCTACGTCACCTTCGACGTCGCCATGAAGACCGCCGGCTCGGTCCAGGTGATGGGCTCGCTCGAAAAGGGAAGCGAGAAGTACGACGAGAGCTCGCAGGAGCTCGCCTTCTCGATCATCGACGAGCACGGACGGACGCTCCCGGTCGTCTACCGGGGGATCAAGCCCGCGAATTTCCGCGACGCGCTGTCGATCGTCGCGATCGGCCGCTACCAATCGGGCGCGCTCCACGCCGAGAAGCTCCTCGTGAAGTGCCCCTCGAAGTACCAGGGGCAGGAAACCGAACGGCAGTACGGAGTGAAATCCTGATGTTCTGGCCAGGAGTCGCCACGCTCTGGGCCGCGCTCTTCTGCGGCCTCGCCTCGATCTACGGCTACGTCCGCGCGGACCGCGGCGCCGCCGAATATCTGCCGTTCGCGCGGCGCGCGTACGGGATGTTCGTCGCGAGCGTCGTCGCGACCTCCGCCTTCCTGATGATGCTCATCCTGAACCACCGCTTCGACGTCGCGTACGTCGCCTCGTACTCGTCGCGAGACCTGCCGATCCACTTCCTGATCTCGACGTTCTGGGCCGGCCAGGAGGGCTCGTTCCTCCTCTGGACGTTCTGGGGATCGCTCATCGGCCTCTTCGTCTGGCGCTCGGCCAAGGAGCAGGAAGCGCCGGTGATGATCGTCTACACGTCGACCTTCCTCGCGCTCGTCGCGATCCTCTGCCGCCAGTCCCCTTTCAAGCTGCTCGCGACGGTCCCGCCGGACGGCGCGGGGCTCAATCCTCTCCTGCAGGACTACTGGATGGTGATCCATCCCCCGGTGATGTTCCTCGGTTTCGCGTCGCTGTCGGTTCCTTTCGCGTTCGCGATCGCCGCGCTCTGGAAGAAGCGGTGGGACGGATGGATCGTGCGCGCCCTCCCCTGGGCGCTCCTGACGTTCCTCACGCTCGGCACGGCGATCCTGATGGGCGGCTACTGGGCCTACAAGACGCTCGGCTGGGGCGGATACTGGGGGTGGGACCCCGTCGAGAACACGTCGCTCGTGCCGTGGCTCCTCACCGTCGCGCTGGTGCACGGCATGTTCCTCCAGCGCTCGCGCAAACGCCACCGGCGCGTGAACCTGTTCCTCGCGATCATCGCGTACGTCTGCATCCTCTACGGCACGTTCCTCACCCGCTCGGGCGTGCTGGCGGACTTCTCGGTCCACTCTTTCGTCGACCTCGGGATCACGGGCTGGCTCGTCGCGGATCTGATGCTGTTCCTGGTGCTCGGCGCCGTGCTGATGATCTGGCGCTGGAGGTCGATCCCCACCGAGGAGGAACAGACGCCCGCCCTCTCCCGCAGCGTCTTCTTCATCGTCGCGATCGCGGCGATCG
>DATFVB010000145.1 GCA_035260525.1 Thermoanaerobaculia bacterium | reverse complement strand
ACGAAGCCCGGATGCGCCCGGTAGAAGTCGAGGAGCGGCTGCTGGTACCGGGAGAGCCGGAAGAAGACGTTCTCCTCCGACTGCCACGCGCACGGCGTCCCGTGGTCGGGGCAGAGATTGCCGGGGAGGAGCTCCTTCTCGGTGTAGTACGCCTCGCAGGCCGTGCAGTACCACCCTTCGTGGCGCGCGGTGTAGAGATCGCCCGCAGCGTCGAACCGCCGGATGAGCTCGACCACCCCGCGCGCGTGGCGCTCCTCGGTCGTCCGGATGAAGTCGTCGTGCGTGATCGACAGCGTCTTCCACCAGTCGTGGTAGCGGGCGACGACGCGGTCGGCGAGCGCCTTCGGGGCGATCCCCTGCGCCGCCGCGGCGCGCTCGATCTTCTGCCCGTGCTCGTCGGTGCCGGTGTGGAAGCGGACGTCGTCCCCGCGCGCCCGCCGATAGCGCGCGATCGTGTCGGCGACCATCGTCGTGTAGAGGTGCCCGATGTGCGGCAGGTCGTTGACGTAGTAGATCGGCGTCGTCACGTAGAAGGTCTTCTTCGCCATCAGAGGAGCCCCCGCTCCCGGAGCGACACCCACCCGCCGCGGCCGACGACGACGTGGTCGAGAAGGCGCACGCCGACGAGGTCGGCCGCCTGGCGGAGCCGGCGCGTGAAGTCGACGTCCTCCGGCGACGGCGCCGCGTCGCCGGAGGGATGGTTGTGGTACAGGATCATCGCCGCGGCTTCCTCGAGGAGCGCCTGCTTCAGGATCTCGCGCGGCTCGACGACGGCCCGGTCGATCGTCCCGAGGTAGCACTCGCGGTCCTTGACGAGCCGGTGCTTCGCGTCGAGGAGCAGCACCCCGGTCGATTCCTGCGTGCGGCGGCCGTAGAGCCGCGACAGGTATTCGCCGACCCGCTCCGGGCTCGAGAACTTCTCGCGGGAAAGCGCCTCGTTCCCCATTCGCGCCGCGAGCTCGATCGCCGCCTTGAGCGTCACCGCCTGCACGCGGCCGAGGCGCAGCCGGACGAGCTGCGCCGGCGACAGCGTCGACAGCCGGCCGAGCCCTCCGGCCTCCTTGAGCACCGCCTGGGCGAGCGCGACCGCGCTCTCGCCGCGCCGGCCGCTCCGCAGGAGGATCGCGAGGAGCTCGTGATGGGCGAGCGCCTCCGGCCCGAGGCGGTCGAGCCGCTCCCGCGGCCGCTCCTCTTCCGGAAGGTCGCGCAGCATCGACGGGCTCACGCGGCGGCCTCTCGGGCGTCGGCTCCGGCGAGGTCCCGGTAGAGCGACTCGATCCGGTCGACGCGGACCTTCGACGAGAACCCGGCCTCGACCCGCTCCCGTCCGCCCCGCGCGCGCCGCGCCGCCTCCGCGGGATTCGCCGCCACGCGCACGATCGCCTCGGCCGCCGCGGCGGGGTCCTTCACCGGGACGAGGAGACCCGATTCGCCGTCCACGACGAGCTCGGGATTGCCTCCCGCGGCCGTCGCGATCACGGGTTTGCCGAGCGCCATCGCCTCCCGGATCGTCCCCGTCACCCCGAGCCCCTCGTACGAGAGATCGACCGCGAGATCGGCCGCCATCAGCACCTTCGGCATGTCGTAGCGGAAGCCGACCGGCAGGACCGCGTCGCCGACGCCGCGCTCCGCGGCGTACGCGGCGACCTCCGCCTTCTGCTCCTCGTTCTTGCACGCGACGATCGCCGTCCTGATGTTCGGCACGCGCGGGCGCGCGAGCGCCGTCGCCTCGACGAGGTGCTTCCATCCCTTCCATTCGCGCGCGCCCACCTGGACGACCAGGAAGTCGCCGTCGGCCACGCCCCACTCGCGCCGCACCTCGCGCCGGTCGAGCTTTTCGGGATCGAAGACGTCGAGGTCGACGCCGGCGTAGATCACGCGAACCAGCTCGGGACGGAGCCGGCCGGACGCGACGATGACCTTCTTGATGTCCTCGCAGACCGTCACGACCGCGCCGAGCCGCACGTGGAACTTCGTGCGGTTGAACGCGTCGAGCGGGAACGACACGCCGCGGTTGACGACGATCGCCGGGCGGCAGCGCCCGAGGAACGTCGCGGCGAGCGCCACCGAGTGCGCGATCCCCTTGTGGGCGTGCACGACGTCGACGGCGCGTTCCCGGTACACCCGCGCGAGCTTCGCCGCCGACGCGAGGTCGAATTCGTTGCGCATCGGGAGCGCGACGAAGTCGACGCCCGCGGCCGCGCAGCGCTCGCGGATCTGCCCGTCGCCGCGCGAGACGACCGCGACGCGGTGGCCGCGGCGATGGAGGTTTTCGGCGAGCTGGAACATCTGGACGACCGACCCCGTGTTGAAGTGCCCTTTCTCGAGGATCTGGAGGATCGAGAGCGGCCTCACGCGGCCCTCCCGAAGAACGCGCGCACCGGGCGCGCGACGAGGTCCCGGGCGGCGTCGGCGAGCTCGCCGCCCATCGGGAGCGACAGGATCCGCCCCTGCGTCCCGGCGGGTCCTTCCCGCCGAATTTTGCAGGAACTCGCCCCGACGAAAAACATCCGACGGGTACGCCGTGTCGCCGACCGCGCTGAGATCGAAGACGCCGCTTCGAACCGGCCCATCGTCGACATTCGCTCGCCTCGCCGGGTGCTCATGAATGATCCGGGCTACGGAACGAGGACGATCTTGCCGAATTGGCGCCCGGACTCCATTCGGGCGTACGCGGCGGCGGCGTCGTCGAAGGGATGCACGGAGTCGATCCGGGGCTTGAGCCGCCCCGAGAAGACGGCGGCGGCGGCCGCGCGGAACTCGCGGTCGTTGGCCATCGTCGAGCCGAGGATCGAGAGCTGTTTCCAGAATATCAATCGCAACTCTTCCCTGGGATTGGGCCCGGAAGTGGCGCCGCAGGTCACGACGCGCCCCCCCTTGGCCGCCGCCCGCAACGATATCATCCAGGTCGCGTCCCCGACGCAGTCGACGACGACGTCGCACCCTCTCCTCCCCGTCGCTTCCGACACCCGCCGCGCCACGTCGTCGCGCGAGCTCCAGCCCTGCGAGGCCCCCGCGCCGCGGGCCGCCGAGAGCTTCGATTCCTCCGACGACGTGACGAAGACCTCCGCGCCGCACAGGCGCGCGATCTCGAGCGCGGCCCATCCGACGCCGCCGCCGACGCCGTGGATCAGCACGGTCTCTCCGGCCCGCACCGCCGCGCGGCCGACGACCATCCTCCAGGCGGTCTGGTAGACGAGCGGGAAGGATGCCGCCTCCTCGAACGGCATCGCGTCGGGAAACCGGAAGACGTTCCGAGCGGGGACGACGGCGAGCTCGGCGAACGTGCCGGGCGCATGCTCTCCGACGAGCTTGAACTTGACGCAAAGACTCTGCTCGCCGGCGAGACAGAATTCGCAGATTCCGCAATGCAGGCCCGGCTGGACGAGCACCCGTTCGCCCAAAGCGAACCCCTCGACGCCGGCGCCGATCGCGTCGACCGTTCCGGCGCCGTCGGCTCCCGGGATCTGCGGGAGCGGAACCCGGACGTTCTCGAGGCCGTTCCGGACGAAGATGTCGAGGTGATTGAGCGCCGCCGCGCGGATCCGGATCCGCACCTCTCCCGGTCCCGGCTCCGGATCGGGCCTCTCGCCGATCTTCAGGACCTCGGGACCGCCGTGGCCTTCGAAATAGATCGCTTTCATCGCGCCTCCCCTTCGCCGCTCGCCGGACGCGCGGCGCCGAATGGCCGCCGGCCGGTCGGCCAACTATCTCATTGGAGATAGCCGAGAGACTTGAGCTTCTCGAGGTATTCGCGTCCCGTCTCCGTCGGCTCGGCCCCCCGCCCGGGCGACCGGCGGTCGCCGTAGGTCGCGACGGTCTCCCCCTCGAGCGCGCCCTTCCGGAAGAGGGCGAACCGCGGCGTGCCTGCGAGGTCCCGCGCCGCGGGGATCCCCAGCCGCGCGATCGCCGTCGGAGCGACGTCCTCGGCGCGGCCCGCGCCGCCCGCGACGGCGGCGGGGTCGACGAGCGCCCATCCGCCGGTCGTTCCCGACCGGCCGCCGTCGGCGACCAGCCAGAGGACCTCGCCGCCCGAGCGCGCCCGGGCGGCTCGCTCCGCCACGAACTCGCGCGCGGCGCGGGAGAGGGGCCCGCGGTCGATGTCGGAGCCGGGCAGATACACCGTCGCGAGACGGGGGCGGGTCTCCCGCTCCAGACGGCGAAACGCCGCGATGGCCTGCGCATCGTCCTCGGCACCGTTGCGCGCGCGAAGCGCGATCTCGCGGTTCTCGACGATCGCCGCCCCGGGCACGTTCTCCGACGCCCACCAGTTCACCGAGACCGTCGGAACGCCCGTCCGCGCCGCAATCTCCCAGAACGTCCACGCGCGGCGCTGGGCGCCGGAGACCGGCAGCCGGCCCGTCGCTCCCGCCCACCGCAGCGGCCCACGGAAAAGCCAGGCGGTCCCCGCGGGAGGAGTGAGCGCGGCCGCGCCGAAGAGCGAGATCCGCTCGAAGGCCGCCACACCGTGGCGGGAAGGAGGAACGCCCGTCGCGATCGTCGTCCAGATCTCCGGCGGCGTGGCCGGCGCCCGGCGCCAGCGCACGAGCGGCGCGTCCGGAGCCAGGAGGGCGAGCGTTTCCGGAGAGACGCCGTCCAACGCGACGACGACGAGCTCGATCGGACGGGGGGCGATCGTCAGCGCCGGGAACCGGGCCGGCGGCTCGCGGCGCACCGCCCAGACGGAGGCGAGCGCCAGGAGCGCCGCCAGCGCGGCGGCCGAGCCGCGTCGCCACGAGAATCGCTCGGGAAGCGCGACGTGGCGGCGCAGCGCCAGCGAGAGCGAGGTTGCCCGGACGGCGCGCGCGAAGTAGAACGCGGCGACGGCGACGGCGGCGAGCGAGAGCCACGGGTGGCCGCCCGGCGACGCCGGAAGCGAGCGGACCCCCGCCGTGAAGAGCCCGAAGACGAGGAGGGCCGCCGCCGCCGCGGCCAACAGCGCGGACCGCGCCGGCCGCGACGGCGCCCGGCGAAGCCGCGACAGGACGAGCGCCGCGCCGCCGGCCGCGGCGGCGAGCGGCGCCTCGCAGAGGACAAGCGCGCCCGCCGCGGCGAAGACGCCGGGCCCCGGGGCAACGGCCCCTCGGGCCGAGAGCGCCGCCGCCGAGGCGACGGCGCACGCGGCCGCGCCCGCGGCGGCCGAAGGGACGATCGCTCCCCACGCGCGCGGGGCGTTGAAGATGGCGCGCTCGATCCCGGCGTCGAGATATCCCTGCGCGCGAAGCCGGGCGCGCACCTCCTCGAGCGGCGGCGGGGCATCGATCACGCGCGCCGATCCCGGAGCAGATAGGCGAGGTCGGCGAGCGGGCGCGCCTTCGGACCGAGCGGCTCGACGGACCGCGCGGCCGCCTCCGTGAGCTCTCCCGCGATCGCGACGGCGGTCTCGCGGCCGAGGATCTTCGCGAAGTTCGCCCGGTGCCCTTCCCCGTGCGCCTTCTTCCCCGTGCGCGCGGCGGCGTCGGGGGTTTCGAGGAGGTCGTCGACGATCTGGAAGGCGAGGCCGAGGTTCTTCGCGTACCGCGTGATCGCGGCCGTGCCCGCCTCGGACGCCCGCGCGGCGATGGCGCCTCCCCGCGCCGCCGCCACGAAGAGCTCTCCCGTCTTCAACTGGTGGATCCGCTCGAGCTCCTCGAGCGTGGCGCGCGCGGGATCGGCGGCCAGGTCCGCGAACTGTCCCCGGCAGCAGCCCGGCTCCCCGGCCGCCCGCGCGAGCTCGGCGACGAGCTTCGCGCGCAGGCGCTCGGGCAGGCCGTCGCTCGACCCGAGGAGCTCGAACGCGCGGTTGATCAGGGCGACCGCGGCGAGAATCGCGGTCGATTCCCCGAACTCGAGGTGGAGCGCCGGACGCCCGCGGCGGAGCGTCGCGTCGTCCATCGAGGGGAGATCGTCGAACACGAGCGAGGCGGCGTGGACGGCCTCGATCGCGGCGCCCAGGTCGATCAGCGGTCCCGTCTCGCCGCGGAACAGGGCGCCCGAAGCGATCGCGACGAGCGCGCGGATCCTCTTCCCCGGCGAGAGGAGCGCGGCCCGCATCGCGGCCGAGAGCCGTGACGCGTCGGCCGGGACGATCGCGGTGAGCCGCTCCTCCAGCGGCCCGAGATGGCGTTCGGAAAAAGTCGCGAAGGAGCCGTCAGGTTCCCGGCGAGCCGTCAACTTCCAAAGCTGGCGACGGCTTCCGGTTCGTTCTCGTAGACGTCGAAGACCGTGATGAGCTGCGTGACGGTGAGCACGTCCTGGATCTTCGGCGGAAGATGGAGCAGCCGCATCCGGCCTCCCTTGTTCGTCACGGTCGTGTAGCAGCCGACGAGCTCGCCGATCCCGGAGGAGTCGATGGACGTGACCTCGTTCATGTTGACGAGGATGTCCTTCCTCCCGGCGTCGAGGAGCTTCGTGATCGTGTCGCGAAGCTGGATGTCGCCCGAGCCGATCGTGATCTTCCCCTTCAGATCGATGATGGATACGTTGCCGGTATCGCGGACGGTCGCCTTCATGGCTCGATCTCCTCCTATTCTGGCTTCTCGGCCAGGAGCTTCTTCTCCAGCACGACCTGCGTGCCCCCGAGCGAGAAATCGTATCGCACATCGTCCATGAACGTTTTCATGTAGAAAATGCCGCGGCCCGACGTCTTCAGCCGGTTCTCCGGCGCGAGCGGGTCGGCGACCTGATCGGGGCGGAAGCCGGGGCCCTCGTCGGCGATCTTCATCCGGAACACGTCCCCATCGACCTGCATCGTCAGCGCGACCCGTTTCTCGGCGTTCCCCTGGTTGCCGTGCTTGATGGCGTTGGCGATCCCCTCCCGGAGCGCCATGGAGATCGCGTGGGTGGTGTCGGCGGAAAGCTTCCAGGGGCGCAGCACGTAGTCGCACACGAACTGCGCGAGCTCGATGTTGTCGAACGAGCTCGCAATCGAGAGCGTCACCGGGGCCACGCGGTTTTTCGTCACGGCAAAATCGCGGGAAAGATATCCGATATGCGAGAATGCAGCAAGATGGGAGCCCGCCTCGGACGGATCGCGATCGTCATCGGAGCCGTCCTCTTCGGGGGGGGCGCCGCGGCCCCACCGACCGTGGCCGACCGCATCGCGGAGGCGCGCCGGAGCGTCGAATCGATCCGCGGGCGCGCGTTCCGGCGCCCCGTACCATCGGAGGAGGTCGGGCCGGCGAAGCTCCGCGCCCTGCTCGCGCAAAAACTCGCGGAGGGGCTCGTCGTCGCGCCGGACGACTACTTCCGGTCGCTCGCCGCGGTCGGTGCGATCTCCGAAAGCGACCTTCCGGGCCTCCTCGACCGGCTCCTCGACTTCTACGGCGGAGAGGTCCTCGCCTTCTACGACCCGGTCGCGGGGGAATTCTTCCTCTCGTCGGCGGGCCGGGACAAGCTGGGAGGCTTCGGCGGGATGGAGGAGACGCTCGTTTTCACCCACGAGCTGACGCACGCCCTGCAGGACCAGTATCTCTCGCTCGACCGGCGGCTCCGGGCGCTGAAGAGCAACGGCGACGCGGCGCTCGCGATCGACGCGCTGCTCGAGGGGGAGGCGACCGAGGTCATGATCGAGAGCGCCGTGAAGGACCTTCCGGGCGGCGACGAGGGGGTGGAGGCGATGCTCGCGCCTCTGCTGACGTCCTCGCTCGCCGACCTCGATCCGGACGCGGCCAAGGTCCCGGCGTTCTTCTCCGAGCAGCTCCTCTTCCCGTACAGCGACGGGACCGCCTACGTCCGGCAGGCGAAAAAGCGCGGCGGCTGGAAAGCCATCGACGCGCTCTGGGAATCGCCGCCGGCGACGTCCGCCGAAATCCTGCATCCCGGCTCCTCCCGCCCGACGCCCACCGGCCCGCTCCTCGGCGACGGCGCGGTGACGCCCCCCGCCGGAGGCGCCTTCCTCTATTCCGACACCCTGGGCGAATGGACGCTGCGGTTCCTCTTCCGGAAGGGGAAGGTCGAAGGCGCAGACGGCGCGGCCGCCGGATGGCGCGCGGACCGGTTCCTGTTCTTCAAGTCCCGCGGCCGCGTCGCGTACGCCGGACGCCTGCGCGCGTCGGACGCGGCGGCGGCGCGGGTCCTGCTCGATGCGTGGAAGAGGTCGTCCCCGGGAGCGGCCGGCTCCGTCGAAGGAACGGACGTGAGCGTCTGGTCCGGTTTCGACAGGGCGCCCCTGTAGGAGGGGAAGGACGGGCCCGGGCTACCCCACGAATTTCAGCGCGAGCGGAATCAGCACGAAGAGCTCGAACGCGTCGAAGGCGCCGTGCGCCACGACCCCCGGCAGCGCGTTGTGGTAGAGCTCGAAAGTGAGCGCGAGCACCGATGCGAGGATGAAGATCCCGACGAGCATCAGGGGCTGGCCGTAAACGCCGTGCGCGAGCGTGAAGAAGAGCGTGGCGCCGACCGCGCCGATCCTCGGCTGCAGAAACGAACGGAAGAACGCCTCCTCGAAGATCATCGCCGAAACGACGATGGCGATCTTGAAGCCGACCGGGAGGGCCACGATCCACGGGATCACGGGCGAAATGCGCGGCGGCGGGGCCGCCGGGCCGAAGATCGACACGATCCACTGGATCGCCAGCATGCCGCAGAGCGAGATCCCCCACGCGAATGCGGCGATGGGAAACCCGGCGAGCAGCAGCCGGATGGGTCGGTCGGACCGGATCTTCAGGAAGTCGGCGATCGGCGGACGTCCCGACAGGGCGTACCAGGACGCCAGGAAGAGCAGGAAGACGGCGTGGAGGGCGAACGCGGACAGCGGCGAGAGGTTTTTGGGCTCCGCGGGACGTCCC
>DATFVB010000144.1 GCA_035260525.1 Thermoanaerobaculia bacterium | reverse complement strand
CGACGTCCGAGACGTCGACGGGAAGACTCGCCGGGATGTCGTTCGGGAGGCACTCGATCTCGATCTCGCGGCTGACGAAATCGAGGATCCCCCCCTCCTGCTTGACGCCCTTCGGCGTCCCGATCAGCTCCACCGCCACGGAGACGCGGACCTTGACGTCCATGAGCACGCGCAGGAAGTCGACGTGCAGGACCTCGCGGGAAACGGGGTCGCGGTCGATCTCCTTGATCATCGCGTGCCGCGACTGGTCGGTTCCCGACATCTTCAGCAGATAGATCGCGTTGTCGCCGGCGCCCTTGCGGAACGCGGTGGTCAACTGCCGGCCCTCGATGTAGATCGGGACCGTCTCCTTCTTCGCCCCGTAGACGACGGCCGGCACCTTCCCGGCGGCCCGCGCGCGGCGGGCGACGTTCTTGCCGGTTTCCTGCCGGCGCTCGACCTGCAGCTCGATATTTGCCATTGGCGTCAACCCCTCAATTCAAAGCGGGTGAGCATACACGATTTTCAGACGAAAAGCGATGAAACCGAGGCGCCGTCGTGGATCCGCTGGATCGCCTCCCCGAGGAGGGGGGCGACCGAGAACGAGCGCAGCCGCGGGCAGCGGGCCGCGGCGGCGGCCACCGGGATCGTGTTCGTGACCAGCACGGATTCGAGGACGGAGGCGTTGATCCGGTCGATCGCGGGCCCCGAAAGGACCGGGTGAACGCCGGCGGCGAAGACCCGGGCCGCCCCGTGGCTCTTCAACGCCTCGGTCCCCTTGATGAGGGTCCCGGCCGTGTCGATGATGTCGTCGAGGATCATCACGGTCCTCCCCTCGACGTCGCCGATCACGTTGACGACCTCCGTTTCGTTCTTTCCGGTACGCCGCTTGTCGACGATCGCGAGCGCGGAGCCGAGCCGCTTGGCGAACGCGCGCGCGCGCTCGACCCCGCCGACGTCGGGCGAGACGATCGTGAGGTCCTCGATCTCCATCTTCCGGACCGCGTCGAGGATGACCGGCGCCGCGAAGAGGTGATCCACGGGGATGTTGAAGAAGCCCTGGATCTGCGCCGCGTGCAGGTCCATCGTCAGGATGCGGTCGGCGCCGGCGGCGGTGAGGAGGTCGGCGACGAGCTTCGACGAGATCGGCACCCTCGGGCGGTCCTTCCGGTCCTGGCGCGCGTAGCCGTAGTACGGGATCACCGCCGTGATCCGCGTGGCCGAGGACCGCTTGAACGCGTCGATCAGGATCAGGAGCTCCATCAGGTGCTCGTTGACCGGAGAGCAGGTCGGCTGGATGATGAAGACGTCGGCGCCCCGCACGTTCTCTTCGATCTGGCAGTTGTTCTCGCCGTCGGAGAAGTTGTAGAGGATGACCTTCCCGAGATCGACGCCGAGATAGGCGCAGATCTCCGCGGCGAGGCCCGGATGCGCGCGCCCGGAGAAGATCTTGAGCTCGCCGTAACGGAACAGGTGTTCCACTGCGCGCGATTCTACGTCAAGCGGGCAGCGGCACCGCGGGCGCGGCGGCGGCGCGGACCTGCGTCTCGATCCAGGGATACGTCTTCGCGAGGCCGGCCTCGAGCGAGACCGCGGGCTCCCATCCGAGGACGCGGCGGAGCCGCGCGTTGTCGGAGTTGCGGCCGCGGACCCCCTGGGGACCCTCGACGTGCTTCTTCCGGATCGCGACGCCGGCGATCTCCGCGATCACGTCGGCGAGCGCGTTGATGGAGATCAGCCGGTCCTGGCCGAGATTGATCGGCTCCCCATGGTCGGAGCGCATCAGCCGGTGGATGCCTTCGACGCAGTCGGAGACATAGCAGAACGAGCGCGTCTGCTCGCCGTCGCCCCAGATCTCGATCTCGCCGCGCCCGGAGAGCTTCGCTTCGGCGATCTTGCGGCAGAGCGCCGCGGGCGCCTTCTCCCGCCCCCCCATCCACGTCCCCTCGGGCCCGAAGATGTTGTGGAACCGGACGATCCGCGTCTGGATCCCGTAGTCGTCGCGGTAGTGCCGGCACAGCTGCTCGGTAACGAGCTTCTCCCAGCCGTACGCGTCCTGCGGCATCGCCGGGAAAGCGTCCTCCTCCTTGAGGGGGACGACGGCGGCGTCGGTCTGACGGTAATCGGGGTAGACGCACGCCGACGAGGTGTAGAGATACCGGCGGACGCCGTTGACCCGCGCCGCGTCGAGCGTGTGGAAGTTGATCAGCGCGTTGTTGTGGAGGATCTCGGCGTGGTGCGCGGAGATGAACCCCATGCCCCCCATGTCGGCGGCGAGCGCGTAGACCTCCTCGACGCCCCGGGTCGCCTGCAGGCAGTTGTCCCATCGCCGGAGATCGAGGAGCTCGAACTCGTCGGCTTCCGTCGGGGCGTAGGGGCAGGTCCTGACGTCCACGCCGCGGACCCAGTACCCCTTCTGCTTGAGGTATCGAACGAGGAAGTGCCCGATGAAACCGCCCGCTCCGGTGACGAGGACCCGCGTGTTCGGCAAGGCTTTCTCCCCCGCGGCCGTCGAAAAGCCGCGGCGGCGGGATTCTATCCCGTCGCGGATCGGTCCGCGCTGACGGCGCTCGCGGGTTGCAGGAATCTGGACGCGACGAAATTTCCCTCAGGACGATTCATTGCTCGGGCGGCCATCCCCGGCGCTCCCGGTCGGGCTCTTCGCATCGCGGAAAGCTTTCGCCTCGAGTGACCGAGGCGAAAGCTTTCCGCGATGCGAGCGGGATCGCAGACGAAGGGGGCGGCGGCGGCGCCGTCGAGTCGCTCGTTCGACGAGCGGCGCCGCCGCCACGCGCTCCCGTCCCCCGAGCCAGCTCCCGCGACGGTCTCGCGCCCGCCCGGCTCGACCTTGTCGCGCCGTAGCCTCGGCGAAGGCGGACACGTCGCCGCGCTTGCTTCCCTAGGAGAGGCCGCTGCGGATGGACACGATCGGGGACAGCTGGAACGAGATCCCCGCCGTCAGCCGGAAGACGTTCCGCGTCACGCCCGGGACGTTCGAGTCGAATCGGTACTCCGTCCCGAACACCCCGATGCCGAGCCGTCGCCCGGGGCGGAGCAGGAAACCGCCGCCGAAGCTCAGCACCTTGTCGAGCCGGCGGTAGCCGGCGCCGTCGATGACGACCGGGATCGGATAGCGGTTCTCGTCGTAATCGGCGTACGCGCGCAGGGCGAGGCGGGGCCCGACCTGAACGTTGATCCCTCCCCCGTTGACCGTCGCCATGTAATACGGGTTCTCGACCGTGACGCTGTACTGCGCGCCGCGATAACCGTCGGCGAAGAGCTCGACGTTGGCGTGGGCGAGGAAGGAGAGGAAATACGACCCCGTGGCGGTTCGGAACTCGCGGAAGCGCGAGCCGTGGATCGGCTTCGCGTCGCGATAGCCGCCCGAGAGGTTCGCGAAGAACCGCGGGCGGTCGATCCGGATCCCGATTAGGTACGCGACGCTGCGGTTGTCGCCCCCCTGGTCCGGATCGTCGAACTCCGCTCGCTCTTTCTCGGCCGAGGCCGAGAACGAGAGCGTCTCTCCCGTGTGGATCCGGAGCCCCGCGCGGATCCGCTCTTCCTTCCGGTCGAGGAGCGCGGGGTCTTCGAGCGGCTCGTCCGGCCGGGGGATCGCCTGGAACCGGTACTTCGACGCTTCTCCGTCGCCGAAGATCGAGAGGGGCCCCGCCACGTCGAGCTCGGCGCTCGCCCGGCCGATCCGCGTCCGCGAAACGACGTTGCGGAGCGTCTCCGCGTTGAGGAGCGACGCCGTCTTCGTGTCGCGCCCGTCCGCGTCGATCCGCAGGTGATTGAAGAGCGCGAGGAGCTCGCCCTCGTAGTCGCCGCCCCAGGTTCTCCCGTCGGGATGCCGGGCGTACCAGATGTACTCCGGCGCGGCCGTCCCTCGGAGGAAGATCTTCGATCCGATCGGCAGGAGGAGCCGCGTCCCCGCGGAGGCCTTCGCGGTCTCGTCGCCGACCTTGTGGTCGGTCGTTCCGAAGATGTTGTTGTCGTACCCGGCGTCGTCGATCTCGAGGAACGGGAAGAGCCGGAGAGGGCCGAGGTGGTACCGGTTCTGCTCCAGATCGGCCTTGACGAGGTCGGCGGCCGTCTGGGTGCGGGTCGCGGGAACGCGGTCCGACGTCGTCTGGCCCACGGCCATCGGAGCCGCCGCGGCGATGAAGAGGAGGAGAACGGCCCCCGTCCGGCCGCGGCGCCGCTCCTCCCGGTGTCTCGTCTCGAAGGCGTCGATTTTGACGATGGCCTCCCTCGGCGGACGTTTGCAACGACCGCGCCACCTGTCCCTCCGGGCAGGCAACCCGATCCAGGGCCGAGACTTCCCGCGCGGCACCCTGCTACACTGCCGATGCCTGCCGATGGAGCGAACCGGATCTCCTCCGCCCGGCCGGACCACCGCCGTCAGCGGCTATCTCGTCGCCGTCCTCGCGGTTTCGGTCACCAGTCTCCTCCGAGAGAAGGTCCGGCCCCTGCTCACCGATCATTCGGTCTTCGCGATGGACTACCTCGCGATCGCCTTCGCCACCTGGTACGGCGGATTCGGCCCCGGTCTCGCGGCGATCGTCACGGCCGTTCCCTTCGCGATGCTCGTCATTCCCCCGGTCGGTCTCGCCGTGCGCGGCACGGCCAACGTCATCGCGCTCTTCCTCTTCGTCGCGATCTCGACCTTCGTCGCCGCCCTGATCGAGAGCGTGCGCCGCGCGCGCGAGCGCGCCGAGGACGCCCGCCAGCGCGCCCTGGACGCCCGCCGGCGCGCGGAAGACGCGCTCGAGGCGCTGCGCGAGAGCCAGCAGAAGTACCGGGGCGTGTTCACGCGAAACCTGGCGGGCGTCTCGCGCACGACGCTCGACGGACGCATCCTCGAGTGCAATCGCGCGCTCGCGAAGATCTACGGGTACGACGCCCCGGAAGACATGCTCGCCGTCGGAGCCGAGAGCCTCCACGAAAACCCGGGAGCGCGACGCGCCTTCGTCGACCGGCTCCGCGCGGCCGGGGGCGCCCTCGTCAATATCGAGGGCTTCGGGCGGCGGCGCGACGGGAGTCCGGTGTGGACGCTCGAGAGCCATCAGATCGTCGTCGAGCACGGAGAGGTCGTCATCGAGGGCTCGATCCTCGACATCTCCGACCGGAAGAAAGTCGAGGTCGAGCGGGAGCGCCTGGTCGACGAGCTGCAAGAAGCCGATCGCCGGAAGGACGAGTTCCTGGCGATGCTCGCTCACGAGCTGCGCAACCCGCTCGTCCCGATCGCCAATGCCGTGCGCGTCCTCCAGCTGCCGGACGCCGGGCCGGAGACGCTGCGGGAGTCGCTCGCGATGATCGAGCGTCAGCTCGGCCACATGGTCCGGCTCGTCGACGACCTCCTCGACGTTTCGCGGATCTCCCGCGGGAAGATCGAGATCCGGAAGGACCGGTTCGATCTCGCCGTGATGACCGAGGAGGTCGCCGCCGATTTCCGCGGAGAGCTCGCCCGGCACGGGCTCGCGCTCGAGACCGTGCTCCCGGACGAGCCGATCTGGATCGAGGGGGATCGCGTGCGCGTGGCGGAGGTCCTGACGAACCTCCTCCAGAACGCTCGGAAGTTCACCGATCCCGGGGGATCGATCCGCGTCCGGCTGGACGAGGCGGAAGGACGCGCGCGGCTGCGCGTCCTCGACACCGGGATCGGGATCGACGCCGCGATGCTCCCGCACGTCTTCGAGCCGTTCTCCCAGGCGGACCGCAGCATCGCGCGGACCCGGGGAGGCCTCGGCCTCGGACTCGCGCTCGTGCGCGGGATCATCACCGCGCACGGCGGCGAGGTCTCCGCCTCGAGCGGCGGCCTGGGCCGCGGCGCCGAGCTCACCGTTCTCCTGCCGGTCGCCCCGCGGCGCAGTCCGGACACGCGCGCGAGCGCCCGCCGCCCTCCCGTCCCGGCACCCCCGCGCCGAGTCCTCGTCGTCGAGGACAACGGACCGGTCGCGGAGGGAATGCGCTTCCTTCTCGAGCACCTCCGGCACGACGTCCGGGTAGCGGAGGACGGTGCGGCGGGGCTCGAGACGATCCGCCACTTCCGCCCGGACGTCGTGCTCTGCGACATCGGCCTTCCCGGCGAGGTGGACGGCTATGCGCTCGCGCGGTCGGTGCGGTCGGACGCCGAGATCGCCGGTACGTGCCTGATCGCGATCACCGGGTACGGGCAGGCGTCGGACCGCGACCGCGCCCGCGAGGCGGGATTCGACATTCACGTGACGAAGCCGGTGAATCCCGCGCGGCTCGAGGAGCTGCTCAGCACGCTCCCGCGCGCGGTTCGCTGAAACTCAGGCGCGGACGATCCCGAGCGGGCGCTCCGGAGCTCCGTAAACGATCGCATGGACGAACTCGCCGGACGTGTCGTCCGAGCTCGGCCGACGGGAGAACGCGGGAGACGCGCCGGACGGCCGGGACACGCCGCCGCAGGCGCGAACGCGGTGACGCGGCGCCGCCACGGGAACTGCGAGAACGAGAAGAACCCCCAGAGCCAGACGAGCGACCATCGAGAACCTCCGCGCGTTTCCGACGCGCAAGCCCTCGGGGGAGCAATCGCCGCGCCAGAAGTTCGACCAGGGTCGCCGCGCGGCGGCGCGAGGTTCTTCCGGCGCCTCGGCCGCCGAGCCTGCGATCCCGGGCCGCCAGCCGCCGTCTCCGGCCGAAGGAAGCCGGCCGAAGGGCGTACACTGGCTTCGGACGCCGTCGGGCCACTGCGCGAAACCTTCGAAGCGCGACACGCGAGCCGAGCGGGGCGTCGAATCGGAGGAAACATGGGAAAACGACCTCGCGACGAGGGTGCGGCATGCCCGATCGGCAAATGCCGGGAGCGGGGATTTCACTTTCGGGAAGAAGCCGTCCGGGACGGGAAGCCGATGACGAACTGGCACTGCCCGGACGGCACGACCCATCTCCTGCCGCGAGACAGCGGCGGCCGGCTCGAGGAACCACGGCCGGCCGAGAAGTAATTCCGAAAATATCGGGCTCGCCTTCGCCGCCTCGAAGGACCCGCGATCGCTTCGATCGACCGTCGCCGAATGCGGGCCTCCCGCCCATCGCTTAAAATGGGCGCCGAACGAATTCCATGGCGAGGCACTTCTGAGAAGGTTTGCGGGATGGCGGTGAGCCTCACCGCCGGCGTCTGCCGTGAACGCTGCGGTCCGCCTTCGTTCGTTCCGACCCGACAGCCGGGAGCGGGCGGCCCGCCGTCGCTCGCTCTTGCGAGCTATGGCGCGGCCATGAGGTCCTCATGACTCTCGGAGCAGGCGTAAGGCTCGGACCTTACGAAGTCATCGCATTATTGGGTTCAGGCGGCATGGGACAGGTCTACCGGGCAACCGACACGCGGCTCGGCCGCTCCGTCGCCGTCAAGGTCCTCGCTCCCGAGCTCTCCGGGAACCCCGGCTTCCGGCAGCGGTTCGAGCGCGAGGCGAAGGCGATCTCGCAGCTCTCGCATCCGAACATCTGCGCGCTCTTCGACGTGGGATCCGCCGACGGCGCCGAATACCTCGTCATGGAGCTGCTCGAGGGCCAGACGCTCGCCGACCGCCTCGACAAAGGCGCGCTGCCGCTCGATCAGGTCCTCCGGTACGGGATCGAGATCGCGGGCGCCCTCGATCGGGCGCATCGGGCGGGGATCGTTCACCGGGATCTGAAGCCCGGCAACATCATGCTGACGAAAGCCGGCGTCAAGCTGCTCGATTTCGGGCTCGCGAAAGTCGTCGCGACGGGAGCAGCCCCCGAGTCCGATCTTTCCGCGCTTCCGACGCAGGCCCCTCCCAGCCGCCCGCTCACCGAAGACGGCACCATCCTCGGCACCTTCCAGTACATGGCTCCCGAGCAGGTCGAGGGAAGGGAAACCGACGCCCGGAGCGACATCTTCGCGCTCGGCTGCGTCCTCTACGAGATGGCGACCGGACAGAAGGCGTTCGCCGGGCGGAGCCGCGCGAGCCTGATCGCCGCGATCCTCGAGCGCGATCCGGCGCCGATCTCGACCACCGCTCCGATGAGTCCGCCGTCCCTCGACCGGCTCGTCCAGGGCTGCCTCGCGAAGGATCCCGACGACCGGTGGCAGAGCGCGCACGACGTCATGACCCAGCTGCGCTGGATCGC
>DATFVB010000143.1 GCA_035260525.1 Thermoanaerobaculia bacterium | reverse complement strand
CGTCGAGTACCCCTTCGTCAGCGAGATCGTGTCCATCATCCATGCCATGACCTGCGGGTTCGTGTACACGTCGGGCGCGGGGATGTCCCGGTCGTGTCCGATGATGATCGAGATCTCGGAGGTGAAACGGCGAGTCATCCGCTCGAGCTCGTCCTGCGACATGCGCTTCGGGTCGCAGATGACGCCCCCCTTGCCGCCGCCGAACGGGATGTTGACGACCGCGCACTTCCAGGTCATCCAGGACGCGAGCGCTTTCACCTCGTCGAGCGTCACCTGCGGGTGGTAGCGGATCCCGCCCTTGGCGGGACCGCGCGCGATGTTGTGCTGGACTCGGTACCCCTCGAAAACCCGGATGGAACCGTCGTCCATCTTCGTCGGGACCGAAACGATCAGCTGGCGTTTCGGCCGGCGCAGCACCTCGCGCATCCCGGGATCGAGACCGAGCAGGTCCGCGGCGCGGTCGAACTGCTCGAGCGCCGTTTCGAACGGGTTCGCGGGGCGGGCGGACGAGACGGGGCGGGCGGCGGGGGAAACCCGGGCGGACTTGACCTTCGCCATGGACCCTCCTTCCTTCCGACCGCGATTGTATATGGCGGGCCGCGCGCATCGGGTGGCACAGAGCGTGCTGTTCCGTCGGAGCATGGCACTTGCGCGCACGGGTTTCCGCCGTTTCCGCCGCCTCACCGAGCGGATCGTGGAGGACTTCTTCGGCCACGGCGTCCCGACCCAGGGCGCCGCGCTCGCCTATTTCACGCTCTTCTCGCTCGCCCCGGTCCTGCTCGTCGTGATCTTCGTCGCCGGTCTCGTCTGGGGCCGCGACGTGGTTCAGGGGCGAATCGTTCGCGAGTTCGCCGGCCTGATGGGCGCGGGCGCCGGCGAGACCGTCCGGCAGGTCCTGCGGAAGGTCGCGAGCGGGAAGTCGGGCCGCCTCGCGAGCGTCGTCGGCGTCGCGACGCTCCTTTCGGGAGCCACCGGCGTCTTCGTGCACCTGCAGCGAGCGCTCAATGCCGTCTGGGGCGTCGCCCCGCGCCCCGGGCACGTATTCCGGACGCTCCTGCGAAAGCGTTTGCTCTCGTTCGCGCTGCTGCTGGCGGTCGGGTTCCTGCTGCTCGTATCGCTCGCGTTCTCGGCCGCTCTTTCGGCGCTGCGGGAGTACCTCGAGTGGCACGAGTCGATTCCGGTCGGCTTCCTCCACGTCGCCGACGTGCTCGTCTCGTACGGGATGATCACGGTGCTCATGGCGCTCATCTATCGCATCCTTCCGGACGCCGAGATCGAATGGCGCGACGTGTGGCTCGGGGCGTTCGTGACGTCGCTCCTGATCAACGCCGGCAAGTGGGCGATCGGGCTCTATCTCGGCCGCACGGCGGTCGCGTCGGCCTACGGGGCGGCGGGATCGGTCGTGCTCATCCTCCTGTGGGTTTACTACGTCAGCCTGATCCTGCTGCTCGGAGCGGAGTTCACCCACGTCCACACGCTCGCGTTCCGCGAGGCGGAGCGTCCGCCGTCGCCGGGAGCGCGTCGGGCGGACTTCCAGGCCGCGGCGCTGCGCCGTCTGAAAAGACGCGGCGAGACTCGCGGCCGGCGATTCTCGGGGCCGCGTCGCGAACGATTCTCGCCGAAGGCCGTCCAGCGCTGAGCGCGCCGATCGGCCGCGCGTGTCCGTGCGCGAGCTACCGAGGCGCGAGCAACGGGGATCGCGAACGGAGGGCGGCTCCCGTCCCCCGAGCCGGTTCCCGCGACGGTCAGCGCCGTTCGCCTACGGTGTCAGATAGATCGTGACGCCGCGCCCGTATAGCGTCACCCGGTTCTCCTCGATCCGGACGATCTGAAAGTCGCCGATCCGGGCGCCGGGGGACAGCAGCTGACCGCCGATCACGGCCACCGGATTCGTGTCCGACCAGACGATCCCCCCGAGCTCGATCTTCTCGCCCGAAGGAAGATCGGCCACGCGGACGAACGTGCTTCCGTCGCGCAACGCGGCCGCAGCGGAACCGCGGGAAGCGCGTTCGGGCGCCGGGGCGGCCGCGGACCCGGCCTGCGGCGGCGGAGCCGCCGCAGGCGCAGGGGACGCGCGGCGGGCACGCGGAGCGGGGGCCGTCGGAGACGCGTCGGCCGCGGACGCCGGTGCGGCGGCGGAAGGTTCGGGAGCTCGCATTCGTTCTCCGGCCGGCGGCGGGACCTCGACGGTCTCGAGAACGGGCGGGGGCTGAGCCGTCCGCGGGGCGGCGGAGATCGGAGACGCCGGAACTCGCGGGGCGGACGCTCCGTTCCCCGGGCGCGGCGTCGCCCCCCGGTTTCGCGTCACCCACCAGGCCGCGGCGCCGAGCAGGACGACCGCCGAGGCCGCCGCGAGGACGACCGGGAATCCGGCGGAGCGCAGTTTCTCCGGCGGAGGCGGGATCCAGGGCCGCTTCTCGCGGCGGAGGGCCTCGTCCTGCCGCGCGGCTTCCTCGCGGGCCCGCTTCAGGGCGTCGTCGATCAGGCTCATCGCACGTTCCCCTCGAGCTCGCGGATCGCGCGCGCGACGTGGCGGCCGGTCAGGCGGTCGGTCGCGGCGACGAACCCCGCGAGCAGCGTCTTGTCGACGGCGGCGTTGATGAGCCGCGGGACGCCGCGCGAGTAGCCGTGGATCTTCCGGATCGCCCACGGCGTGAAGGTCGGCGCGCGGTCGCAGCCGGCCACGATCATCCGGTGCTCGATGTAGCGCTCGGTCTCGCCGCGGTCGAGCGGCGTGAGGTGGTAGCGCACGGTGATCCGCTGCCGGAGCTGCCGCAGGGCGCGGGCGTCGAGCGTGTCGCGCAGCTCCGGCTGCCCGATCAGCACGATCTGCAGGAGTTTTCGCTGGTCGGTCTCCAGGTTCGAGAGCAGCCGGACCTGCTCGAGGAGATCGAGATCGAGGTCCTGCGCTTCGTCGATGATCAGCACGACGTCGCGCTGGCCGGCGACCTGCTCGAGGAGGAACCGGTTCAGGGTCTCGAGGCTCGCGGTCCGGTCGGCGCGGCGCGGGAGCCCGAGCTCCGTGAGGACCGCCCGCAGCAGCTGGGTCGCGGTCATGCAGGGGTTCAGGATCAGGGCCGTGCGGTACCGCGGCCCGAGCTCTTCGAGGATCGCGCGGCAGACGGTCGTCTTCCCGGCGCCGACCTCGCCGGTCAGCTGGATGAATCCCTTTCGCTCCCGGATCCCGAAGAGGACGTGGTTGAAGGCCTCGCGGTGGCGATCGGAGAAGAAGAGGAATCGCGGGTCGGGCGTGATGTTGAACGGCGCCTCGCGGAAGCCGTAGTAGTCGTTGTAGATGCCCGGAGCGGGCGCGGCCTTCTCGAGGGTCGACATGACGAGGTCTATACGGAGTCCCGCCGAGGCGCGTCGGTGACGCCCGTCAGGAAGCCCCCGCGGGTTTGCCGAGCGCGTCCAGCCGTTTCTTCAGCCCCGCGAGCACGGCGGCGTTCTTCTGACCTTCGGGGAGGCTTTCGGCCTCGGCGATCGCCTGCTGGAGCGTTTTCTTCGCCGACGCCTCGTCGCCTTTCCCCTGGTAGATCTCGGCGCGCGTCCGGAGGATGCCGAGGCGCCGCGGGCCGTAAGCCTTCGCCAACGCGCGATCCGATGCCGCGAGCGCCTTGTCCCACTCCCGCATCTCCTTCCACGTGAGCGCGAGGCGCGCGGGCGGGTTGTAGTCGTCCGGGAGGTCCTTCTCGGACTGCTCGAGCATCGGGACCGCCTTCCCGGGCTCCTTCAGCGCGAAATACGCCGAGAGGCGGTGGGAGTCGAACGACGCGCGCTGTTCGACCGTCTTCGCCCGGGCCGCGGCCCCGTCGAGGAATGCCGACCACTCCTCGGTGAGCTGGCGCTGTCCGGCGGGGTCCCTGGCGTCCTCGCGGGCGTCGATCAGCGTCTGGTAGAGACCGGAGCGATCGTCGCCCGACATCGTGAGCTTCGGGTCGGCCATGACTTCCCGCACGTCGCGCTCGAGCTCCGCGATGAGCTCGTTGCGCCCCGGGTAAGAGGCCGGGAGCTCGACCGCGCAGCCGAGGCCGCTCCCGGCGACGTTGACCGCCGACGTCGAACGGCGGACGCGCCCGAACGCCTCGCGCGCGGTTGCGACGCAGCCGGCGGGATCCCCCGATTGCTCGAGCGCGAAGAGGAGCGACTCGACGGTGCGGCCGTAGCGCGGCCACACGCGGGGCGCGAGCGCGATCGCCTGGCGGTACCCCTTCGCCGCGTCCGCGTTCTTTCCTTCCGCGTAGGCGCGGTCCGCGCGCGCGAGCGCCTGCTCGAAGCCGCCGCGGGTCCGGCGGACGGCGCGCTCGCCGTCGGCGAGGATCCCGAGGAGCTGCGCCGTCGTGGCGCCGCCGACCCACCGCATCGCGGCGGTTTCGGAGGCTCCGTCGATCACGAACATCGACGGCCAGACGTTGACGGGGAACTTCTTCAGGAAGCCGGCGTTCTTCGCGTTTTCCGTGTCGATCGAGAGCCAGACGAACCGTCCGGCCTGCCGCGTGAGGGCGGCGTCCGTGAAGACGAACGCCCTCATCGACCGGCAGGTGTGTCACCAGGGCGCCCAGGCGTCCGCGAAGATCGGGAGCTTCTTCGCGCGCGCCTGGGAGAGCGCCTTGCCGTAGTCGTTCTCGATGAAAGGGAGCGCGGCTTTCGGTTCCGCGTTCGCGGCGGCGAGCGGCGCCGCGGCGAGCGCGAGGACCGCGACAACGGGGAAGACCTTCATCCCGCGATTCTATCGCGGGCGCGCCCGCGATAGCGCCCGGTAGGCCGCGATGCGGATCCCGCGTGCGTCGAGGCGATCGCGCATGGCAGGGGAGATCCGGAGCTTACGGAAGTCCTCCACGATCCAGAGAGGCGGAACGGGCGGTTGCGCGAGGAGGGCGGCGGCGCGGCGGTCGGTGAGCGGGCCGGGGAGCCAGTGGGCGCGGGACGGTCCTTGGGCGCCGCCGGCTTTCCCGGGAGGCGACTCCTGCGCGGCGATCCCGCCGATCGCGTCGCGCAGGAGGTCCGGCGCGGAGGGAAGCAGGAACCGCCGCTTCGCCCGCTCCCAGGCGGGATCGCGACGGCGCGGATCGACGACGGCGACCGGCTGACCGGCCGAAAGCGCGCGGACGAGCGCCGCGGGGGCGCGGGGCGAAGCGAACCGGTTTCCGGCGGGCGGCTTCGAACGATCGACGCCGCGCTGACCCGGGCGAGTGTTCCCGCGCCTCGACGCGCGGCGCGCGGCCGCGAGCGTCGGCGCGAACCAGACGACGTCGCGCTTGCTCACCGGCGGTCCTCGCGGGCGGCGGCCGGCAGCGCGAAGTCCTCGAGACCGGCCTCCCGCAGGAGCTCGTACACCGCGCGCGCGGGAAGCCCGATCACGTTGCTCGGCGACCCCTCGATCGATTCGACGAAGCGCGCGCCCGCGCCCTGCACGGCGTACGCTCCCGCCTTGTCCATCGGCTCGCGGGAAGCCGCGTACCAGGCGATCTCCGCCTCCGTCATCGGAGCGAACCGGACCGTCGAGACGACCGCGCGTTCGTGAAGGCGCCCGCCGGCGAGCAGCGCGACCCCGGTCACGACGGAGTGCGTCTTTCCGGACAGCGACGCGAGCATCCGGCGAGCGTCCTCCTCGCTCGCGGGCTTTCCGAAAACTTCGCTTTCGAGGAAGACGAGAGTATCGGCCGCGAGGACCGGGAGCGAGGTCCGGCGGGCGGCGTCCTCCGCCTTCGCCCGGGCGAGCCGCCGCGCCGCCGACACCGCGTCCTCCCCGGAACGGACGTCTTCGGGGATGCCGGAAGGCTCGACCCGAAACGGAATCCCGAGCGCCGTCAGGATCTCCGCCCGCCGCGGCGAGGCGGAGGCGAGGAGGATGCGGGAGTCAGGCAGCGAGACTCTTCAGGGCGCGCCGCAGCTTCTCGACCCCCTCGTCGGCTTCGGCGGCCGTGAGGTTGAGCGCCGGGCGCATCCGGATCGCCTGGAAGCCGGACGCGAGCGCCATCAGCCCCTCGGCGAGGCACGCCTCGAGCGCCTTGCCGCGGAGCTCGGTGCTCGGCAGATCGAACGCGAGGAAGAGCCCCTTCCCGCGGACGTTCGAGACCACGTGCGGCATCTCCTCGGCGAGCGCCTGGAGCTTGACGAGGAGGTGCTCGCCGACGGCGCGCGCGTTTTCGACGAGGTTCTCCGCGGCGATGATCTCGAAGTACTTCGTCGCGCGGAACATGTCCGCGAGGTTGCCGCCCCACGTCGAGTTGATGCGCGAGGAGACCTTGAAGACGGAGTCGACGTCGTCGATCCGGCCGTTGACGGCGATGCCGCAGACCTGCGTCTTCTTCCCGAAGACGAAGATGTCGGGGACGATCCCCGTGTTCTGCCACCCCCACATCGCGCCGGTCGTCCCGACGCCCGTCTGCACCTCGTCGCAGATCAGGAGGAACTCGTGCTCGTCGGCGAGGTCGCGGAGCTTGCGGAAGAACTCGGGACGGAAATGATTGTCTCCACCCTCTCCCTGGATCGGCTCGATGATCAGCGCGGCGACGTCGTCCTTGCGCTCGGCGACGGCGCGGCGGATGTCGGCGACGGCCTGCTCCTCGAGCTTCTCGACCTCGGCGAGCACCGCATCGGTCACCGGGAACGAGAGCTTCGGGCAGGTGATCCGCGGCCAGTCGAACTTCGGGAAGTACTGGGTCTTTCTCGGGTCGGCGGTGTTGGTGAGGGAGAGCGTGTACCCGGTGCGGCCGTGGAACGCGTTCTTCAGGTGGATGATCTGGTGCCCCTTCTCGGCGGTGAGCCCGCGCGCGAAGTTCTTCCGGACCTTCCAGTCGAAGGCGGTCTTCAGGGCGTTCTCGACGGCGACGGCGCCTCCCTCGACGAAGAACAGGTGCCCGGAATGCGACGCGGGAACGGCGATCCGGGAAAAGGTCTCGACGAACTCCGCGTAGACCTGCGTGTAGATGTCGCTGTTGGCCGGCTTGTTCGTGGCGACGTCGGCCATCCGCTCCCGGAACTCGATCGTCTTGAGCCGGGGATGGTTGTAGCCGATCGGGCAGGTCGCGAAATTCGTGAAGAAATCCAGGATGTAGCGGTCGCTCCGCGCGTCGTAGAGGTAGGAGCCGCGGCTGCGCTGGAGGTCCATGACGACGTGGTAGCCGTCGACGAGGATGTGCCGGGACAGGCTGTCGAGCACTTCCCGCGCTTCGACCCCGTATTTGACCACTGAGGACATGCGGCGTCTCCCTTCTTTTCGGACGGAAATTATCACGCGGACAGGGTTCGTTCAATGAACGACGGGTCCATTCTGAAAGGGGCCTGAATGACGAATCGATCGGGTGCGGCTTCGGCCGGGAGTGACGACGGAGCGCGTCGAGAGGGGTTGGAAGACGGGTTCGGGTGGGCCGGCCCGCGGGCGAGGCGTACCGGTGGCGTACGTTGAGCCCGCGGGCGGCCCGCACGGACTCGTATAACGACCCCTATCGGCGCGCGCTTACCCGACCGCTTTCGCGGTCGGATGGGGAATGCCGGGCAGCGCCGTCTCCGTTCGGTTCTTTCCCCCCTCCTTGGCGCGGTACATCGCGGCGTCGGCGGCGCGGAGGAGCTCGTTCTTCTGCTGCTCGATCGGCGCGCCGGAAGTCGTGTTCTCCCGGACCGACGCGACGCCGAGCGACGCCGTCAGGTTCCGGAGCGACAGGGGCGCCTCGTTGAACCCGTACGGGCGCGACAGATAGACGGCGCTCCGAATGGTCTCCCGGAGCGTCTCGGCGAGCCGGAATCCTTCCGCGAGCGTCATGCCGGGAAGGACGAGAACGAACTCGTCCCCGCCATAGCGCGTCAGGGTCGCGCGGTCGTCGGAGACGGTTTTCGCGAGGATGTAGCCGATTTCCCGCAGCACCTGGCTCCCCGCGAGATGCCCGTGGTGGTCGTTGACGGCCTTCAGGTTGTCGAGATCGAGGAAGATGAGCGAGAGGTCGCCGCCGTCGCGGGCGAGCCGCGACAGGTCCTGCGAGAGACGCAGGTGCAGATAGCGATCGTTGTAGAGCCCGGTCAGCCCGTCGCGCTTGGCGACCTCGTGCGCGCGCCGCGCGTCGAGGAGGTTCTGGATCGAGATCGACGCGTAATCGGCGAAGATCTCGATCAGCCGGCGGTCCTTCCCGACGAATCCCCCCGGCCCTTCGCGGTTGACGAGCTCCAGCACGCCGCAGACGGCGGACTCGATCTTGATCGGGACGCACAGCACCGACCGCGTCTCCTCCTGCGTCGTCATGTCGATCGACGGGTAGAAATACGGGTCGTCCACCACGTCGGGCGTCATGTACGCGACGCCGCTCACGTAGACGTGCCCGACGATCCCGATCCGCGCGCTCATCCTCTGGCCGAGGATCGCGGGGGCGTGCCGCCCGAACGTGGCGATGAACACGAGGTCGCTCTCGGAGCGGTCTTCGATGTTCTTCGTCGCCGGGTCGTCCAGGAGGATCGAGCCCGCCTCCGACGGGACGAATTCGTTCGCCTTCTGGAGGATCTCGCGGAGGAACCGGTCGATCTCGATCTCGCCGGAGTACGGGTAGTACGCCTTGTGCCTCTCGAGGAAGTCTTCGAGGCGATTGTTTTCGAGGGTATGGACCGAAGACATGGACCAAAAATCTTAGCATGCGGGCCGGCCGAAAAGGCGGAGCGCCTACCCCAATTCCCGCGCCGCGGCGCGCCGGATCTCCGCCTCGAGACGGGCGGCGGACTCCTCCCGGGAGGAGAAGTGCGGCGCGAAACGGATCTCGTCGCGGCGCCGCCGCCACGCGGACACCTGCTCCCGCGCCTCCGTGCCTCGCCGTGCCGCGGCGGCGTCGAGCGCGTCGAGCAGGCGATCGACGTCGATTTCGGCCGCCGGAGATCCCGGCGCCGGAGCCGCCGCGGCGACGGTCCGGCGCCGCCCGACCCAGAAACCGACGAGAAGGAGCGCGGCCGCGGCGGCCGCGGCGGCGGCCGCCGCCTCCGGGGAGATCCCGCGGCTCGCCGGCGCCGCCCTCGGCGCGCGCGGCGCGGGGACCGGGGCGGGCGCGGCGCTCTCGACCGAGGCGCGGAGCGCCCCGGTCGAGACCGTCACGACGCGGCCGAGCGCCGGGTCGAACGCCCGGATCGAGAGCGCGGGAAGGGCGAGCTCGCCTCCGCGCTCGGGGGTGACGACCCATTGCCACGTCCGCGTGGAGGAGAGACGGGATGCGCTGCGCCGGATCGAGAGGCGCGACTCCGGCTCGGAGACGCGGGCGCCTTCGACGGCGAGCGGCGGCGCCGGGACGTCGGCGAGACGGCCGTCCCCGGAAAGCTGCGCGGTGAACGCGAGCGAGCCTCCCGCGGCCACGCGGGGGCGGTCGATCGAGCTCCGGAACGCGAAGGTCCCGACGGGAACGCCCGGCGCCGGGGCCGGCCTCGCGATCACCGGGATCGCGGCCGACGCGCGCTCGACCGGAGGAGCGTCGGCGAAGGGCGAGTCGAAGAGGTCGAACGAATCGACGCGCACCGCCACGCGCGCGCGCGCCGGCCCGATCGAGAGCTTTCCGGGCCGGGTCGCGAAGAGCGCCTTCCGGATCATCGGATACGCGCGGACGAGCGTGCCGCGAAGGTTCCAGACCTGCGGCTGCACGTTGGGCTCGCGCTCGAGATCCTCGGCCCAGAAGCCGCGGAAGTCGGGGAGCGCCTGGACTTCGCCGCGCGTGGCCTGTCCCCGGGTGACGAGATAGAGGGTCCAGACCGCCTGCTGGCCGACGTAGGGAGAGGGCGGCTCGAGACGCGCGACGAGCGCCGGATCCCCGGTGGCCTCGGGCGGCGCCTCTGGCGTTCCCTTCCCGATCGAGGCCGAGATCGGCTCGGTCGCGACGACGCGGCCGTCCGCCGCGACGAGACGGATCGCGCCGACCGCCGCGCGGCCGGGCTCGCCGGCGCGCACGCGGTAAACGAGCTCCGTCCGGCTCGAGCTCCGTCCGTTGATCCACTCGAACCGGTTCTCGAGCGACGGTCCCGAGACGACGGTCAGGTTCGTCAGGGGAAGTGTGGGCGCCGCAGCGAGGCGGAAGGCCCCCGTCACTTCGATCTGGAGGATCGCGATCTGTCCGGAGGAGAGCTCGGCCGGCGTGAGCGTCGCCGTCGCGGACGGCGGGTCCGCCGCCTGGCCGACGGAAGCGGCCAGGAGCGCCGCGGCGAGGGCCAGAGCGGCGGCCGGTCTCACCAGTCTTTCCCCGGAGCCGCCGGGGCGGTCTTCTCCCGCCGGCGCTGTTCCGCGTCGAGGCTCCGCAGGAGCGCCTCGGCTTCCTGACGGGTCATTCCCGCGCGTCGCTCGAATTCTTCGTCGCGGTTCCCGGACCGCGCGCCCGGCGGCTGCGGCGCCGGCGGTTTCTTCTTCTCCGGCGCCGGCGGCGGCGAGCCGGAGGACGGCGGAGGGGGCGGCTTGCGCTCCTGGAGCTTGCGCCAGGCGATCTCGTAGTTGCGCTGGGCGTCCGGGCGGGCGGGATCGCGGAGGAGGCTTTCGCGGAGCGCGTCGGCCGCGGAGCGGTAGTCTCCCGCGCCGAGGTCGAGCGTCCCCTGCTGGTAGAGCGCGTCGGCGGCGAGCTTCCGCTCCCCGGACCGGGCGGCCGCGCCGAGCGGTCCGCGCGCGTCGCCGGGCTTTCCGGCGGCGCCGAGCGCCGTCCCGAGATCGAAGGTCCACGCGGGATCGGAAGGGTCGCGTTTCGCCGCTTCGCCGAACCGTCGGGCCGCGTCCGGGAACTTCTTGTCGCGGTACGCCTCGGCGCCCTTCTTCGCGTCCCGGCGCGCGGGCGAGAAGACCGACAGGACAGAAGCGAGCGCGACCGCCGCGGCCGTCTTCATCGGCTCCCCGGCGCCGGCCGGCGGCGCGGCGCCCACCACGCCGTCCAGGCCGCGATCGCGCCGCCGAGCGGCCAGGCGGCGCGGGAGATCGGCTCGCGCGCCGGCGCGCCGCGCCCGAAACCGGGCCCGGCCCGGAACGAAGCGGCGAAGGATGCCGCCGCGGCGGGGCGGGACGCGAGCGCGAACCGGCCGCCGGTCTCGCGCGCGAGAGCCGCGAGCTCCGCCGGATGCGCGCGCGACACGACGGGCGCCCCTCCCTCGGTCAGGATTCCTCCGGTCCGGGAGGGCACCGGCGCTCCCGCCTCGGTGCCGACGGCGACCGTATCGACCGTGATCCCGCGGCGGCGGCATTCGGCGACCGCGTCGCGGAGCCCCGCGTCGAGGTCTTCGCCGTCGGAGAGGAGGACGATGGCGCGGACGCGCGAGGGGCGCGACGACAGGAGCGCGAGCGCCGTCCGGACCCCGCGCCCGAGATCGGATCCGGGCGCGGCGGCGCCCCGCGGCGAGAGCTCCTCGAGCGCGTTCTCCGCCGCGGCGCGGTCGAGCGTGAGCGGGCAGATCACTTCCCCGTCCCCTTCCACCCGCACGACGGCGGCCCGGGCCGTCTCGGGGAGGCGCCGCAGCAGGTCGCGCGCGAAGAGGCGCGCGGAGCCGAAGCGGTCGGGAGCGGCGTCGCGCGCGAGCATCGACCCGGAGGTGTCGACGAGCAGGGCGACGTCCGTCTCGGGGGAGGCGGTGAACACCCGCCGGAAGCCCCACTGCGGCCGGGCGAGCGCGGCGGCGAGCAGCGCGACCGCGGCGGCGGGAAGGAGCGCCCGCGCCCGTCCGCGCGGACGGAAGGAGGGGTCGAGGCGGCGCACCGCGCGAAGCGCCCGCCGTCCCGCGAGGTCGACGGCCGCCGCGGCGAGCGGAGCCGCCGCGATCGCCCAGAGCCAGCGCGGATCCCCCCAGGTCACGCCGCCTCCGTTTCGACGCGGAGCGGCCCGGACCCGAGCGCGAGCGCGGCGAGGAGGAGCGCGCCGGCGGCCATCGTCGGCGCGGCGGAGAGGTCCTGCCACGAGATCTCCCACCGGCGCGGCGCCGGAGTCTTCTCGAGGGAGTCGATCGCCGCGAAGATCTCGCGCAGCGCCCGCGCGTCGGTCGCCCGGAAGAAGCGTCCGCCGGTCGTCCGGGCGATCCGCTGGAGGAGCGCTTCGTCGACCTGGACCTCCGCCTCGATGCGCCGCTTCTCGGACCGGCCGGTCTCGGGGTCGCGCACCGTCACGGTGATCGGAACCCTTCCGCCCTTGCCGACGGCCACGGCGTGGATCCGGATCCCGAACGCCGCCGCGATCCTCGCCGCCGTGTCGGGATCGATCTGCCCCGCGTTGTTGCCGCCGTCGGTGACGAGGACGAGGACGCGGCTCTTCACGGGGAGCGCCTTGAGGCGCGCCACCCCGGTCGCGATCGCGTTGCCGATCGCGGTGCCGTCCGCGAATTTCGTCCCGTCGAGCGGCGCGAGCAGCGCCAGCAGCGCGTCGTGGTCCTCGGTCGCGGGACACACGGTTCTCGCGTCGCCCGCGAACGCGAGGAGCGCGATCTCGTCGTCGGGCCGCCCGCGCACGAAATCCGCGACGACGCCGCGCGCCACGTCGAGACGATTCCGCGGCTGGAAGTCCTCGGCGGACATCGAGCCCGATACGTCGAGCGCGACCGCGATCGCCGCTCCCGGCGTCCCGGTCAAGGCGCGCCGGACCGGCCGCCGCGGTCCGGCGAGCGCGGCGATCGCGCAGGCGAGCCCGAGCCCCGTGAGCGCGCCGGGCAGCGCGGCGAGGCGCGAGGCGGCCGTCGGGCGCGCGGGCGCGAGGCCGGGCACCTCGATCGCCGACGTTCCCCGGCTCCGCCGGCGCGCGAGCGCGAGGAGGATCGGCAGGGCGAGCAGCCCCAGGAGCGCGGGATGCGCGAATCCGATCACGCGCTCTTCCTCTCCGCTTGCGCCGCTTCGTTCTCGCGGATGGCGGCGGCCGCCGCGCGGGCGGAGGCGATCGCCTCGCGCGCCCGGTCGAGCCGATGCTCGCGGCGGGCGAAGCGGAAGCCGTCGCAGACGGAGAACACCGTCGCGGCCGCGTCGGCCGCCGCGCCGGATTTCGCGCGGGAGAGCCCGGCGAGCGCCCCGGCTTCCCGCAGCCGGGCGACGATCTCGGAGGACGTCAGACGAGGCGCGGGAAGCCCGAGCTTCTGCTCGAGATACCAGCGCGTGATCTCCGCGAGCCAGTCGTAGAACGTCTCTTCCGGGGCGGATTTCCCGAGCGAGCTCTCGAGGAGATCGAGCTCGCCGTCGAAGATCTCGTCCGCGGTCCGGACGCGCGACGCGGCGCGGCGGCGGCGCAGGAAGATCGCGAAAAGGACCGCGACCGCCGCGGCGAGGAGGAGGGCGGCCGGCAGCTGCCAGGCGACGAAGGGACGGGTGACGGGCGGCCGCAGCGGCGCCGCTTGCGGGGGTTTCCCCGGCGCCAGCACGGAGACGACGGCGACGGGCGCCGTCTCGATCTTTCCGCCGCCGGCGGGAGCTCCCGCGGATCGAACCGTGTACGCGTACCGCAGGGGCGGAGCGGTTCCGGGCGCGAAGGCCGCCCACGTCTCGATCCTTTCGAGATGCCCGGCCGCCCCTTCCCGGCGGTACGTCCAGGGAGAAACCGCGATCCGCGTGAGGTCCCGCGTGGACGGCGGGTTCACGAGCGCGACCGAGGACCGGGGCGGCGCGTCGAGCGAGAGGGCGACCCGGATCGGATCGCCGACCGCGACGCGCGCGGGCGAGGCGACCGCGTGCGCCGTCATCGGACCGCTCCTCGGCGGGCGCGGAAGAAGGAGTCGAGCGCGCGGGACGGCGAGCGCGTCGTCTCGAGCGCGAGGAAATCGACTCCCGCGCGGGCGCAGGCCGCGCCGGCGGCCTCCGAGGCCGCCCCGGCGCTCCACGCGGACCGGAACGCCTTTGCGGAGGCGTCGACCAGCCGCGTCTCGCCGGTCTCCGCGTCGCGGAGCCGGAAGAGGCCCGGGGAGGGGAACGCGCGCTCGGCCGGATCGGCGAGAGCGAGGGCGACGACGTCGTGGCGGCGGGCGAGCGCCCCGAGCTCCCTCTCCCATCCGGACGCGCGGAAGTCCGAGAGCACGACGACGAGCGCCCGCGATTTCAGCATCCGCCGGCCCGCGGCGATCCCTGCCGCGAGGTCGGTCCCGAAGCCCTCGAGAGGGCGCGAGAGGACGTCCCGGACGATCGCCAAAGCGTGGGGCTTGCCGCGCGCCGGGCGCACGATCTTCTCGATGCGGTCGGTGAAGAGGATCGCGCCGACGCGGTCGCGGTGCGCGGCGGCGCCGAGCGCGATCGCCGCGGCCGCCTCCGCGGCGAGGTCGCGCTTCGTGGCGAAAGCGCTGCCGAAGTCTTCCGACGCCGAAAGGTCGGCGAGGAAGAGGAGCGTCCGGTCCCGCTCCTCGCGGAAGAGCTTGACGTGCGGGAAGCCGGTCCGCGCGGTGACGTTGCCGTCGATCGCGCGGACGTCGTCGCCCGGCCGGTACTCGCGGACCTCGGAGAACTCCATGCCGCGCCCGTGGAACACCGAGCGGTAGTCGCCCGAAGGGGCCGTGTCGCTCCGGCGGCGCGAGGCGATCGCGATCCTCTCCACCCGGCGAAGCAGCTCGGCGGCGTCGAGCGTCCGGGGGCGGCGGCGGCGCCGCCGGTCAGTGCGGGAGAAGGGGAGCCGCATCGGCGTCCGCCGTCACGGGACGGGCACCCGCACCAGGAGGCGAGCGATCACGTCGTCGGGCCGGATGCCTTCCGCCTCCGCTTCGAAGGTCAGCACGAGGCGATGGCGGAGCACGTCGGGCGCGACGGCCTTGACGTCCTCGGGGATGACGAACGCGCGTCCTTCGAGGAATGCGCGGCCTCTCGCCGCCGCGAGCAGCGAGAGCGAGCCGCGCGGCGAAGCGCCGTACGCGATCCATCCCGCCGCTTCCGGGAATCCCTCGTCGCGCGGCGAGCGCGTCGCGGCGCAGAGCGAGACGAGATACTCGCGGATGCGGCGGTCGGCGTAGATCTCGGAGACCGTGCGCGCCGCCGCGTCGAGGTCGGCGGGAGAGACGACCGCGGCGGGCAGCGCGGGCATCCCCGGCCCGGGAAGGTCGAGAATCGCGAGCTCCTCGTCGCGCGACGGGTACCGCACGAGGCACTTGAGCAGGAAACGGTCCGTCTGCGCCTCCGGGAGGGGATACGTGCCTTCCTGCTCGATCGGGTTCTGGGTCGCCAGCACGAAGAACGGATCGGGAAGGCGATGCGTCCCGTCTCCGAGCGTCACCTGGCGCTCCTGCATCGCCTCGAGGAGGGCCGACTGGACCTTCGCGGGCGCGCGGTTGATCTCGTCGGCGAGCACGATGTTCGCAAAGAGCGGTCCGAGCCGCGGCGTGAACTCTCCCGTCGAGGGATGGAAGACGAGCGTGCCGGTGAGGTCCGCCGGAAGGAGGTCCGGGGTGAACTGGATCCGCGAGAAGGAGGCGTCGATCGCGGCGGCCACCGCGCGGATCGCGAGCGTCTTGGCGAGTCCCGGGACCCCCTCGACGAGGACGTGGCCGCGCGCGAGCAGCCCGATCAGGAGCCGGTCGAGGAAAGCCTCCTGGCCCACGAGCGCGGTGTGGACGGCGCGGCGGAGCTCGGCGAGCTTCCCCCGCTGCTCCTCGAAACCGGGCCCCGGCAGGGCGATGAGCTGCGGCTGTTCCAAGCGATCCCGGACCACGCAACGCGGATGCCAGTCTTTCTCCCGGTGTTTCAAGGACTTCCGCGGCGCGGACCGGGCTTTTTCGTCGTCGCCGCGCCACATTGACCGGTCCGGTCGCGCGGCAGAGAATCGAGCGATGGGATCTCCCTTCCCGCCGCTTCGCCGGTGGGGGCAGAACTTCCTCGTCGATTCCTCGGCCGCCGATCGCATCGTCGGCGCCGCGGCGATCGCTCCCGGGGAGTCGGTCGTGGAGATCGGGCCGGGAGACGGCGTTCTCACCCGCCGCCTCGCTGCGGCCGGCGCGAACCTCCTCGCCGTCGAGATCGACCCGCGGCGGGCGGAGGCGCTGACGCGCGAGCTGGCGCCGCTGGGGAACGTCGTGATCGAGGTCGGAGACGCGCTCGCCCTGACGATCGGCCAGCGGCTCGCGGCGCACGGGCTCGCGCCGCCGGCCGCCGTCGTCGGGAACCTTCCCTACAACGTCGCGACGCCGATCCTCCGTTGCGCGATTCGCGAGCGGGGCGCGGTCTCGCGGATCGTCGCCACCGTCCAGCGGGAGGTGGCGCGCCGGCTCGTCGCGCGCCCGGGGTCGGACGACTACGGGTATCTCTCGGTCTTCACGGCGTTCTTCGCCGATTCGGAGATTCTGTTCGACCTGCCGCCGGGCGCGTTCCGGCCGCGGCCGAAGGTGGTCTCCTCCGTCGTGCGGCTGAGGCCGAAGGAACCGCCGGCGCAGCGAGAGGAGCTCGTCCATCTCCTCGACGTCGTATCCCGGGGATTCCGCGCGCGCCGAAAGACGCTCGCGAACGCGCTCGCCGCGGGAGGTCCGCGCGGACCGTGGGAGGAAGCGCTCGCGGCGATCGGGAAAGCGCCGACGGCGCGCGCGGAGGAACTGTCTCCCGAGGAATTCGTGAGGCTCGCCCGGGCAGCGGCGCCCGTCCCGGTCTCCCCTTCTCGAGGGGGTCGGGGGGTGAGGTTTCAATGACGGAGTCATCGAGGTTTCAATGACGGAGTCATTGGAGCTGACCCACCTGGGCGGTCTGGGCGAGTTCGGCAAGAACTGTCTCGTGATCCGCGCCGGCGGCCGAGCGATCGTCGTGGACGCCGGTATCTCCTTCGGCGACGAGCTCCTCCCGGGGATCGGCGTCGACCGCGTGGCTCCCGACTTTTCGCCGCTCGCGCGCGACCGCGTGGCCGGCGTCTTCCTCACGCACGGGCACGAGGACCACATCGGCGCGCTTTCGTTTCTTCGACGAACGGTGGACGCGCCCGTCTTTGCGACCCCGTTCACGGCCGCGCTCGCCGGCCGGCGGGTCTCGGAGGAGGGGGCGGACGTGGACATCCGCGCCGTCTCCTGGCGCGAGCCGGTCGAGGCGGGCGGTTTCGCGGTGACCTTCTTTCCCGTGTCCCACTCCGTGCCCCAGTCGGCCGCCCTCTTGATCGAGGTCGCGGGGCGGAAGATCTTCCACACCGGCGATTTCAAGTTCGACCCCGACTCGCCGTTCGGCGAAGGGACGGACCTCGACGCGATCGCCGCCCGCGCGGGCGGCTGCGACCTCCTGCTCCTCGACTCGACCAACGCGGAGCGCGACGGCGGCTGCCCGTCCGAGCGGGAGGCGCGGGAGGGGCTCGAGCGGCTGATCGCCGAAGGGGCGCCCGGGAGGATCGTCCTCACGACGTTCTCGAGCCACGTCGCGCGGATCGGGGCGGCCGCGGCGGCGGCGCGGGAGGCGGGCCGGAAGGTGGCGATCGTCGGGAGGAGCATGGCGGAGATCGCCGAGCTCGGCGAGCGGCACGGGTACCTCTCGATCCCGGCCGGAGCCGCGGCGGGCCGCGACACCCTCGCGCAGCTCGCCCCGCGCCGGGCGTTCGTCCTCTGCGCCGGCTCCCAGGCGGAGCCGAATTCCGCGCTCGCGCGGCTGTCGGCCGGCGCGCTCCCCGACCTGCGGTTCTCGCGCGGCGACCGCGTGCTCTTCTCGGCGCGCACGATTCCGGGGCGCGAGGCCGCGGTCGCCCGGGTCGTCGACGATTTCCTGCGGGGCGGCGCGTCGGTCGTGCGCGACGCGGCGCACGTGTCGGGCCACGCGTACGCCGGGGACCTCGAGCTGCTGATCGCCGCGCTCGCGCCGCGGGCCGCCCTTCCGGTCCACGGCCGGCGCGAAGCTCTCGAGCACGGCGCCGCCGCGGCCCGCCGCGCCGGCGTGCCCGCCGAGCGCGTCTTCGTCCTCGAGAACGGCGACTCGCTGTTCGCCGGCGAGAGCTTCCGCGTCGAGCGGGGGGCCCGTCCCGCGGAGGTGGTGTGGCTCGACGGCGCCTCCGCCATGGCGATCGGTCCCGACGTCCTGCGCGACCGGCGCCAGCTCGCCGCGGCGGGATTCGTCACCGTCGTCGTCGCCGCGGCGACGCGAAAGGTGCTCGACGTCTCGTTTCGCGGGGTCTCGGCGCCGGAGGACGGCGGCGCCGCCGTCGCGCTCGAAGTCGAGGCGGCGCTGGACCGCGCCTCGCGCGCGGAGGCGGCGGATCGTGAGTGGATCCGCCGCGAGGCGTCGGCCGCCGCCAAACGGGCGTGCCGCCGGCGCTGGGGCGTGCGTCCTCTCGTCGCCGCGGTCGTCGTCGCCCGCGCCTGAGCGGGCATCTTCGGCCGGCTCGACGCCGGCGTCCGGCCGGCTCAGC
>DATFVB010000142.1 GCA_035260525.1 Thermoanaerobaculia bacterium | reverse complement strand
GCGGGCCCGGAGTTCCGGGAGTGGGTGCTCTACGCGCCTCCCGATCGCTCCGTCGTCGCGATCGAGCCGTACACTTGCACGACCGACGCCGCCAACCTCGCCGCGCGCGGAATCGACTCGGGCCTGATCGCGCTTCCGCCGGGAGAAACATGGGGGAGCGAAGTGGAATTCGGGCTGCGAGCCTTCTGACCGCCGACGATCGCCCGCCGGCGCCCGCGTAGAATCGCGGCATGACCGAAAACGAACGTCTGCTCGACCAGCTCCGGCGCGCCTACCGCGGCGGGGCCTTCCACGGCCCCGCCGTCTTCGAGATCCTCGAGGGCGTGAGCGCGGAAACCGCGGCCGCGAAGCCCCTCGCCGGCGCGCACTCGATCTGGGAGCTCGTGCGGCACGTCGCGACATGGAACCGGATCCCGGTGCAGCGGATCCGCGAGCGCCGCGCGATCGACCCGATCGACGCCGAGAATTTTCCGGTGGTCGGCGACCCGTCGGAATCCGCGTGGTCGGCCGCGAAGCAGGAGCTGTCGGCCTCGGCCGACGACGTGGCCGCGACGATCGAAGCGCTTCCCGCCGAGCGGTTCGCCGAGATCGTGCCCGGACGCACCTACACCGTCGTCGCGATGCTCGACGGCGTCATCCAGCATGCGCTCTACCACGCCGGGCAGATGGCGCTCGTGAAGAAGGCGAGCGGAAAATGACGGCAGAACGAAAAAGAAAATGGACGTCGTCCAAGCTTTCCGCGGTTTCGACGGCGCCGTCGCTCTGACCGGGGATCGCGAAGACCGATCCTCATAAGGGATCAGTGCACCAGAGCAAGCGGATTCGTAGTCCCGACCCTCCCGACGCACTTCACTCGGACGCCAGCGTCGAGAAAGGACCCAAAGACGATGTCCCCTTCGTGACCGGGTTTGTCTTCTGCATGCGGCCAGATCCTACGACACCGATCCCGGTGTTCGCGTCATCGCCCCCCGCGACGGTTACTTCGCCGTCATGCTCTCGAGAATGTCGTCCTTCCAGACGTACTTCAGGCGCTTCCGGCCCCGCGCGGCGTTCTTCTGGAGCGCGTAGGCATAGAGCATCGGGAGCGCGACGGACGTCTCGACGAACGCCATCTCGTGGGTCGCGGTCTTCGACACCTTCCCCCACGAGGTCGCTTCCGAGAGCGTCGAGCCGCCGAGGCCGCCCCAGTGGGGCGCGTCGGTCGTCACCTGCAGCGCGTATCGGTGGCCGCCGGTGTCGAGCCCGAAGATGTAGCTCATCACGATCGAGTCGTTGATGTAATTCTTCGGCACCCCGCCGGAGATGTAGAGCGCGGCGGTGCATTTGGACTTGACGACGATCTGGGTGAGCTCGTAGTTGTCGCGGATCGACGAGATGATGAACGGCTCCTTCCCGGCCTGGCGCGCGCGGTGGTAGTGCTCGGTCAGCCCGATGCCGATCGACGAGTCGTTCAACGCGGGCACGAACAGGGGGACGTTGCGTCGCGCGCAGGCGCCGAGGATCGACCCCTCGTCGTGCCGCGCGGTCTCGGCGAGCAGGCGCAGGAACGCGCGCGAGGAGAGCGCCTTCCCCGCGAGCCGGTCCGCGAACTGCGACACCGCCAAGTCGGTCTCCCAGTACTTCTCCTCGTCGATGAACGTGTCGTAGAGGCGGTCGATGTAGAGGTCGCGGAGCATCCGGTCGTCGATGTCGGGGGTCCCGTGGTAGTGCCGCCCGCCGCGCACCTGGTAGTAGTCCTGCGAGACGATCGCTCCCGTCGAGACGATCACGTCGACCATGTTGTTCTCGACGAGATCGACGATGACCTGCCGCATCCCCGCGGCGATCAGCGATCCGGCGAGGCCGAGGAAGATCGTCGGACGGTCCTTGTCGCGCAGCGCCTTCTCGAAGACCTCGGCGCAGCGCCCCAGCGCCCGCGCCTGGAAGGAGATGTCGCGGTACTGGTCGAGGAGCTCCGAGACCGTCGTGTCGGCCTCGATCTTGACCGGGGTGGTCGGCCGGCCTAGGAGCGCTTTCTTCTTGCGCCGGTCGACGCCGACCGCCGCGCCGTGGACGTACTCCTCGGCCGACTTGCCGACGCGCCGCTTTCCCTGGGTCTTTGCCATGTCTTCGGTCCTTTCGAAAGAATTCGGAAGGCGCCCATCGCCGCGCCGTATCCGGAATCGATGTTGACGGCGACCATGCCGTTGGCGCACGAAGAGAGCGCCGAAAGGAGCGGCGAGAGCCCGGCGAAGTTCGCGCCGTAGCCCCGCGAGGTCGGGACGCAGAGGATCGGCCGCCCGACGAGCCCGCCGATCACCGAGAACATCGCGCCTTCCATCCCGGCGACCGCGATCACGACGTCGGCGCGCTCGATCTCCTCGAGCTTGCCGAGCAGCCGCACGACCCCCGCCACGCCCACGTCCGCGATGATCCGCGAGGAGACGCCGAGATACTCGAGCGTGCGGCGCGCCTCCTCCGCGACGTCGATGTCGGCCGTCCCTGCCGTCACGATTGCCACGTCCCCCGGTACCGGACGGTTGGGCTTTCCGACATGGAGGATCAGCGTGCGGGAGCGGGGATCGTAATCCGCCCTTCCGGGGAGAGCCTCGCGCGAGAGCTCGTCCCACGCCTCGGGGGAAAGCCGCGTGACGAGCACGTCGTTCTCACGGGAGAGCTGCCGCACGATGGCCGAGATCTGCCCGGCGTCCTTTCCCGAGGCGAGCACGACTTCCGGAAATCCGAGCCGGCGGACACGGTCGAAATCCAGGGTGAAATCCGCAGTCATCGGCGCGATTCTATGTCGGCCTGCGTCGAGTTGAGAACGTGCCGCCGAGTTGAAGACCGCGCCCCCGAGTTGAAGCGGACGCCTTCGGCGCCGCTTAACTCGGGGGGGAGGGGAAGCGAGCCATTGCGGAATACCGTGACCCGCATTCCACCGTCCGTGGTACAAGCCGACCAGGAGTCGCGCTCCCATGACGCCCGAAGAATTCCGCCGCCACGCTCACGCCGTCGTCGACTGGATCGCCGATTACCGCGCCCGCGTTCCGGAGCTCCCCGTGATGGCGCGCGTCGAGCCCGGCGCGCTGCGCGATGCCCTTCCCGCCGACCCGCCGGAGCAGGCCGAGCCGTTCGAGGCGATCCTGGCCGATCTCGACCGCGCGATCGTCCCCGCGCTCACGCACTGGCAGCATCCCGGTTTCTTCGCGTTCTTCCCGTCCAACGGCGAGCTCTCTTCCGTCCTGGGCGACTTCGTCTCGACGGGTCTCGGCGTCCTGGGGCTTTCGTGGCAAGCCTGCCCGGCGCTGACCGAGCTCGAGGAGGTCGCCACCGACTGGCTGCGGCGGATGACCGGGCTGTCGGAAGCCTGGAGCGGCGTCATCCAGGACACCGCGTCGACGTCGACTCTGGTCGCGCTCCTCTGCGCGCGCGAAAGGACGACCGGTTACGCGATGGTCCGCGGCGGCACCGCCGGCGAGGGTCCGCTGTCCGTGTACTGCTCGGAGCAGAGCCACAGCTCGGTCGAGAAGGCGGCCCTGCTCGCGGGCTTCGGGCGCTTGCACGTCCGAAAGGTCGCCGTCGACGCCGTGTATGCCCTGCGGCCGGACGCTCTCGCCGAAATGGTGGCGGAAGATCTCGCCCGCGGCGTCCGCCCGTGCGCGGTCGTCGCGACGACCGGCACGACGGCGACGACCGCCATGGATCCCGTCGACGCGATCGCCGAGGTCGCCCGCGCGCACGGTCTCTGGCTGCACGTGGACGCCGCGATGGCGGGCTCCGCGATGATCCTTCCGGAGTGCCGGCGGCTCTGGGAAGGGATCGAGAAGGCCGACTCGATCGTGATGAACCCGCACAAGTGGCTGGGCGCCGCGTTCGACTGCTCGGTCCATTTCGTCCGCGATCCGCAGCATCTCGTCCGGGTGATGAGCACCAACCCGAGCTATCTGCGGAGCGCCGTCGACGAGAAGGTGACGAACTACCGGGACTGGGGGATCCCGCTCGGCCGCCGGTTCCGCGCGCTGAAGCTCTGGTTCCTCATCCGTTCGGAAGGGGCCGAGGGACTCCGCCGGCGGCTGCGGCGCGACATCGAGAACGCCCGGTGGCTCGAAGAGCAGGTCCGCGGGGGCGCCGGATGGCGCGTCCTCGCCCCGGTCGCGCTCCAGACCGTCTGCGTGCGCCATGAGCCTCCCGGACTCGGGGGCGACGCGCTCGACCGGCACACCCTCGCCTGGGCCGCGCGCGTCAACGCCTCGGGAAAGGCGTACGTGACGCCGGCCCTCCTCGACGGCCGCTGGATGGTGCGCGTGTCGATCGGGGCGCTCGCGACGGAGCGGGAGGACGTCGAGAAGCTCTGGGAGCTCATGATCGCGGAGGCCGAGCCCGCCGATCCGGACCCCTCCTGAGGCCGCGCGCCGCCGCCGGCTGAAAAGGTTGACTAAGATACGTTTCGTTGGAGGTGCCTCATGATCGTCGTCCGCAGCGTCTTTCGTCTGAAGTTCGGCAAAGCCCGGGAAGCGAAGGAAGCAATGAAGAACCTCCTCGCGGTCAACCGCCGGCTCGGGGCGGGGCAGGAGATGCGGGTCCTGACCGACATCAGCGGCCCGTTCTACACGCTGGTCCTCGAGATGAGCTTTCCGTCGCTCGCGGCGTTCGAGGAGGCGGAGTCGACGATGGGGGACGCCGCCTTCAAGGACTCGTACGCGAAGTTCGTGCCGCTCGTCGAGTCGGGCCACCGCGAAATCTTCCGGGTCGTCGAGTAAGAACCGAAAAGGGGTGACGATGAAGCCGATCAGCCGGGCTCTCGCGGCGGCCGCCGCGCTCTGTGTCTCCGCCGCCCTCCTCGCGGGGGCGCGGATCTCCTCCGCCGCCGCGGCGCCGCCGCGATCCGCGCCGTACTCCGCCCTCCACTGGCGCTCGATCGGCCCCTTCCGGGCCGGCTGGGCGACGTGCATCGAAGGGATCCCCGATCGCCCGAACGTCTTCTACTTCGGCGCGGCCGTCGGCGGCGTGTGGAAGACGGAAGACGCGGGGCGGACCTGGAGCCCGCTCTTCCAGAACGAGCGGACCGCGTCGGTCGACGCGCTCGCGATCGCCCCTTCGGGCCCGAACGTGATCTACGTCGGCACGGGCCAGGTCGAGACGCGGTACGACATCCCGTCGGGGCGCGGGATCTACCGGTCCGACGACTCGGGAAAGACGTGGCGACACCTCGGGCTCGACGCGACGCGCGCGATCGGCCGGATCCTCGTCGATCCGAAGAACCCGGACGTCGTCCTCGCCGCGGCGATGGGACACATCTTCGCGGCCAATCCCGACCGCGGCGTCTATCGGACCGAAGACGGCGGCCGCACGTGGAAGAAGACGCTCTTCGTCGACGAGAACACGGGCGCCGTCGACCTCGCGGCCGATCCGCGGAATCCCGCGGTCGTCTATGCCGCCGCGTGGCAGGCGCGCAATTATCCCTGGCTCTCCTATTTCCAGCCGAACGTCGGCCCCGGGTCGGGCGTCTACAAGTCGGAGGACGAAGGCCGGACGTGGAAGCGGATCTCCGGCGGCGGCTGGCCGGCGGGAAACCTCGGGCGGATCGGGCTGGCGGTCTCGGGAAACGGACGCGTCTGGGCCGCCATCGCCGCGAGCGCCTCGAGCGGCAACTTCGAGCTCGGCGCCGAGAAGGGAAACCGGACCGGCCTCTATCGTTCCGACGACGGCGGCGCGACGTGGACACTCGTCTCGGCGGAACCCTGGATCGGAAGCGACTACTTCGGCCGGGTCACGGCCGATCCGGTGGACCCGGACGTCGTATGGATGACCGGGCAGTCGATCCGCCGCTCGAGCGACGGCGGAAAGACGTTCGAGGTCTTCAAGGGATCTCCGGGCGGAGACGATTACCACTTCATCTGGATCAACCCGAAGCATCCCGATCACATCGCGACGGGAAGCGACCAGGGAGCCGTCGTGACGGTCAACGGCGGGAAGAGCTGGAGCAGCTGGTACAACCAGCCGACCGGGCAGTTCTACCACATCGCCGCCGACGACCGCTTCCCATACTGGATCTACAGCGGACAGCAGGACAGCGGGACCATCGGGATTGCTTCGCGAAGTGATTACGGGGCGATCTCGTTCCGCGAATGGCACCCGGTCGGCGGCGACGAGCGCGACTACGACGTGCCGGATCCGGGCGACCCGCTGACGATCTATGCGAGCGGACTCGGCGGGAACCTCCGCCGCTTCGACACGCGCACCGGCCAGAGCGCCGCGATCGATCCCAACGTCGTCTCCGTCTACGCGCGGCGCGCGACGACCGTCAAGTACCGCTACACCTGGATCACGCCGATCGCGGTCTCGCCTCGCGAGCCGCACGCGATCTACCAGGGCGCGCAGGTGCTCTTCCGCTCCCGCGACCGCGGTCACTCGTGGGAGACGATCAGCCCCGATCTCTCGCGCGCCGTCGCCGGCACGAAAGGATGCGACGGGGCGATCACGATCGACAGCGCCGCGCCGTGCGGTTTCGGGGTCATCTACTCGATCGCGCTCTCGCCGCGGAGCGACGACGACATCTGGATCGGCACCGACGACGGTTTCGTCCAGCGTACGCGCGACGGCGGCAAGACCTGGACGAACGTCACGCCGAAAGGACTCGATCCGTGGAGCAAGATCGCGTCGCTCGACGTTTCGGCGCTCGATCCGGAGACCGCCTACGTCGCCGTCGACCGGCACCGCCTGGACGACTTCACGCCGCGGGCCTACCGGACGCACGACGGCGGCCGGACCTGGACGCCGATCGCCGCCGGCCTTCCGTCGGACGGCTACGTCGACGTCGTCCGCGCCGATCCCGAGCGGCGAGGGCTGCTCTACGCGGGCACCGACTCGGGGGTCTTCGTGTCCCTCGACGACGGCGCGCTCTGGCAGCCGCTCCAGCGGGATCTCCCGACGACGTGGGTTCGCGACCTGCTCGTCCACGGCGACGACCTCGTGGCGGCCACACAGGGGCGCGGGATCTGGATCCTCGACGACGTCACGCCCCTCCGGCAGCTCTCGACGGATTCGAAGGAGGCGGCCGTCCGGCTCTTCCGTCCGGCCGACGCGATCCGCGTGCGCCGAAACGAGAACCACGACACGCCGCTTCCGCCCGAGACCCCGCTCGGCGAGAACCCCCCGGCGGGGGCGCTCATCGACTACTCGCTCGGCGCCGGGTCGCGCGGTCCCGTGACGCTCGAGATCCTCGACGCGAAGGGCGCGTCCGTGCGCCGCTATTCGAGCCAGGACCAGCCGGAGAAGATCAAGGCCGAGCGCTATTTCGCCGCCGCGTGGTTGAAGCCCGAGCCGATCCTTCCCGCCGAACCGGGCGATCACCGTTTCGTCTGGGATCTTCGGTACCCGCGCCCGAAGGCGGAGGAATACGGTTATTCGATCGCCGCGGTCTGGGGAGAGAACACTCCCGCGGAGCCGGAAGGGGCGCTCGCTCCTCCCGGGACGTACGCCGTGCGCCTGACCGCCCGCGGGAAGACCGAAACGCAGCCTCTCGTTCTCCGGATGGATCCCCGCGTCACGGTCGCTCCCGAGGCGATCGCCCGACAGCTCGCGGTCGCGCAGGATGCCGCTGCGTGGATGGATCGCTCGCTCGCGGCGATCGAGGAGCTCGAGACGCTCCGCAAGAAGCTCGCTCCGCCGTCCGGGCCGCCCCCGGAGAAGGACGCCGCCGCCCGCCTCGCGCCGTTCGAGGGCGCCGGCGGGTTCGCGCGCCTGCATCGCCGTTTCGCTTCCGTATTCGAAGCGGTGGAGAGCGCCGACGCGGCGCCGACCGCCCAGGCCGAAGCCGAGCTCCAGCGGACGAAAGCGGAGTTCGAGGCGCTCGAGGCGAAGTGGAAGGAGCTGGACAAGAAATAGCCACGCCCGCTGCGGAAATCGCCGAAAGCGATTCCCGCAGCCCTGCTGCTGCGAGGAATTCGCCGGCACGGGCTCGAACGAGCGTCGAACTCTGCGTCAGGCTGAGGACCGCGACGGCATCCGCCCGATCTGCTTCCGTTCGGGCCCCGGAGCGGTCGAGGGCTCAGCCCGAGCCGCGTAGGACGCATCGCGGAAAGTCTCCGCGAAGTAACCGAGCGGAGGAGGTCCGCGATGCGGGAGCGGGAGCGCCGCGAGGAAACGGGGAATGTGGCCAAAGCGTCAAGGTCGAGAAGAGGGGCGAGGACGGCGGATTCGGTCGAGCGCCTCGAGCGCGAGCCGAATCCGGCGTCAGGCCCGAGCAAGCTCCCGCGACAGAAAATGGCGGGTGGGGCGCGGAGCTGGTTCTAAGAACCGTTCCGCGCCCCTTCTGCGATGGTGAGGTGTTTTGGAGAGGCGCGAGGGATTTCCCCTCGGCCATGAAAACGGGGCCCCCCCCGGGTTTATTCCGGAACGGCCCCCTCTCCCGGGAAAATCGTCACCGCGTCGCCGGGAAGGGGACTCCCGTCATTAATCGAGAAGGCGCGGCCCGAAAGCGCTCGTAACCCCTTCCCTTCGAGCGGTTCCGCTCCCCGCGGCGCCGCCGCCCCGGGGAGGGGCACCTAGGCCACCTCGACGCGCTGGATCGACTTGCCGACCGGGCGGCACCAGGAGCGGTAGGCGGGGAGCTTTCCGCGCGCCGCGTCGAAATAGAGCCGGCGCACCGAGCCGGTGATCTCTCCCGTCCGGCCGCTGCCGATCGGGCGATGATCGACGCGCGCGATCGGGATGATGCCGATGCCGGTCCCGGCAAGGAAC
>DATFVB010000141.1 GCA_035260525.1 Thermoanaerobaculia bacterium | reverse complement strand
GTACGTGACCGAGGACACGACCCGCTCCCATCCCGACGACCTGCGCTCGCTCTTCACGGCGGCGATCCGCGCCGGCGCTTCGCGGGTCTGCGTGTGCGACACGGTCGGGCACGCGACCCCCGACGGGGTGCGGGCGCTCGTCTCCTGGGTGCGGGCGCTCGTCGACGGCATCGCCCCGGCGGTCAGGGTCGACTGGCACGGCCACCAGGACCGCGGGCTCGGCGTGATCAACTCGATCACCGCGCTCGAGGCGGGCGCGCACCGCGTCCACGGCACGGGCCTCGGGATCGGGGAACGCGTCGGCAACACGCCGATGGATCAGCTCCTCGTGAACCTGCAGCTCCTCGGCTGGATCGAACGCGACCTGACAGCGCTGACGCGCTATTGCAAGACCATCTCGGAAGCGACGGGCGTCCCCTTGACGGACAACTACCCGATCGTCGGGAAGGACGCGTTTCGCACCGGCACGGGGGTCCACGCCGCGGCGATCATCAAGGCGCGGCACAAGGGGGACGACTGGCTCGCCGACCGCGTCTATTCCGGGGTGCCGGCCGCGATGGTCGGGCGCCGCCAGAAGATCGAGGTCGGGCCGATGTCGGGCGAGTCGAACGTCGTCTACTGGCTCTCCGAGCACGGGATCGAGGGCGGTTCGGGCCTCGTCTCGGCGATCTTCCAGGCGGCGAAGAAGAGCGATCGGGTGCTCACCGACGAAGAGATCCTCGAGATCTGCCGCGAGAAGGCGCCCACGAAATCGCTCGCGGTTTCCTGACGCCGCGCCGCATGCGCGCGGACGCCGGCGATTTCCTGGTCCGGCACCTCCCGACTTATCTCGACCGTCTCGCCGTCGAGCGAGGACTCTCTCCCCGCAGCGTCGAGGCGTACGGCCGCGACCTCTCGGAGTTCGGCCGATGGCTCGAGTCCCGCGGAATTCCGATCGCGAAGGTCGGCCGTGCCGAGATCGTCCGCCACCTGCAGGCGCGCCGCGCCGCCGGCCTTTCCGCGCGTTCGGCCGCGCGGCTGATCTCCTCGCTTCGGGGCTTCTTCGGTTTCGCCGTCGGAGAGAAGATCATCTCGGAGGATCCGACGGCGCACGTCGAGAACCCGAAGACCTGGGCCGCGCTGCCGCACGCGCTCGGCCCGTCCGAGGTCGACGCCCTGCTCGCCGCTCCCGACGAGAGCGGCCCCCTCGGGCTGCGCGACCGCGCGATGCTCGAGACCCTCTACGCGACGGGCCTCCGCGTCTCGGAGCTCGTCCGGCTCGAGACGGGAAGGGTCGACCTCGAGGGAGGGACGATCCTCGTGTCGGGGAAGGGGAACAAGGAGCGGCTCGTGCCGCTCGGCCGCGGCGCCCGGAAGTGGATCGCGCGTTATCTCGCCGACGCCCGCCCGGGCCTCGACCCGAAGCGGTCCCCGCACCTGTTCCTGAACCGCCGCGGCTCCCCGATGACCCGGCAGCGGTTCTGGCAGCTGATCGAGGGGTACGCCCGGAAGGCCGGCATCCGCGCCGCGATCTCGCCGCACGTGCTGCGGCACTCTTTCGCGACGCATCTCCTCGAGCACGGCGCGGATCTGCGCTCCGTGCAGATGATGCTCGGCCACGCGGACATCTCGACGACGCAGATCTACACGCACGTCTCGCGCGCGCGCCTCCGGACCGTCTACGACGAGTTCCACCCGCGCGCGCGCAAAAAAAAGGGGCCCCGCGAAGGGGCCCCGTGAAATCGATGAGGTCAGGCCCTACTGGGCGGGGCCGATCGTGAGCTGGAAGGCGTTGTCGAGGAACTTCGCCATCTGGGCGCGGGTGACGAGGCCGTTGGGTCCGAATGTCCCGTCGCCGTTGCCGTCGACGACGCCGAGCGTCCAGATGTAGCCGATGTTCTTGCAGAACGAGCTTCCCGCGGGGACGTCGGAGAACGGCCCGGGGCCGTTGACGCAGTCGTAAGTCCGCGTGGCGAAGGGGCCGGTTCCCGTGTTGGCGTCCGGCACGCCGCCGTCGCCGAGACCGGGAACGAGGGCGCGGGAGATGAAGACGGACATCACGCGCCGCGAGACGAGCCCGCTCGGGCAGAAGTCGGGCGGCACGTTGGTATCGCAGCCGTTCGTGACGTTCAGGCCGGTGATGTAGTGGACGTACTTGCAGAAACCGGCGGTGGCGGGCGGGATGTCGGCGTAAAGCGAGTTGCCGCCGTCCGAGCAGTCGTAGCTGCCGTTGACCGTCGGATTGTCGGCCGACGTGATCGTGCCGGAGAGCGGCACGTTGGCGTCGCCGCCCGCGAAGGCCCGCGCGATGAACGCCGACATCTGGAGTCGGGAGGCATGGCCGCCCGGGTTGAAGGACGTTCCGCCCGTTCCGAACGTCACCTGGTTGTGGACGAGACGCTCCACGTAGTCATAGAGCAGGAAGGTCTTCGGCACGTCGCTGAACGAGCCTCCGACGTGGACGCGCCACGTGAACGGCGTCTGGGCGGCGGTCACGGAGGCGACGGTCGTCGTCGGCGTCTCTTCCATGCTCGCATCCCAGTCGATATCCGAGGGGGTGTTGATCGTCGGGCGGTTGCCGCTTCCGCCGATCGTGATCGTCGCGGCGTAGCAGTCCGAACCGCAGTCGGCGGTGCCGCCAGAGGCGATCGAGCCGTAGTCGGCGGCTGAATCGTCCATCGCGTAGTTGATGTCGG
>DATFVB010000140.1 GCA_035260525.1 Thermoanaerobaculia bacterium | reverse complement strand
TCCCGTCGACGTCTCGGACGTCGGAATGGGGGAATCGCTCCGCGTCGGCCAGATCCCGTCGCCGGAGGGGCTCCGCATCCTCGAGGACCCGGACAAGGTGATCGCGCACGTCGCGCACCCGGCCAAGGAAGAGGAAGTGGTCGCGGCGGTCGCGGAAGCGGCGCCGGCGGCGGCCGAGCCCGAGGTCATCAAGAAGGGGAAGACGGAGACCGCCGAAGCCGAAGAGCCGAAGAAGGAAGGGAAGAAGTAACCCGGCTTGCGGCTGGTGTCGGGCCTCGGCAATCCCGGGCCGGAGTACGAGGGCACCCGCCACAACGTCGGCTACGCGGTGGTGGACCGGCTCGCCCGCGAGGCGGGCATCACCGTCAAGCGTCTCGAGTGCCGGGCCCTGACGGGGCGGGGGCGCATCGGCGAGGAGCCCGTCGTCCTCGCCAAGCCGGTCACGTACATGAACGCCTCGGGCGAGGCGGTCGCGGGTCTTTTGACAAAGCTGAAACTGGGGCCGGACGCGCTGCTCGTCGTTTCCGACGAGATCGACCTTCCGCTCGGGACGCTGCGGCTCAAGCCGCGGGGTTCGTCGGCGGGGCAGAAGGGTCTGAAGTCGATCGAAGCGTGCCTTGGCACCCGGGAGTTCGCCCGCCTGCGGATCGGTATCCGCGGCGAGCGCTACTCCCGCGAGCGCGAGCTCGCCGATTACGTCCTCGACCGATTCTCGAAATCGGAGAGGACGGCGATCGACGCCGCGCTCGACCGGGCCGCCGAGGCCGTCCGCACGTGGGCGGCGGAAGGCATCGCGGCGGCCATGAACCGTTTCAACGCGCTCTCCGAATGAACGGAGGCGTCGATCATCTCCTCGGTCCCGCTCGACGGGATCTTGAGATCCAGGAGGAGTCATGCGGCTTTACGACATCGTCGTGGTGCTGTCGCCGGAGATCGTTCCGGAGCAGGCCACCGCGCTCGCCGACGGGTTCAAGAAGATCTTGACCGACGACGCGGCGCAGATCAAAACCGAAGAGATCTGGGGGCGCCGCCGCCTCGCGTATCCGATCGCGAAGCGCCGGGAGGGCATCTACTACTACTGGCAGGTCGAGGCGAAGGCCGAGGCCGTCGCCGAGCTCGAGCGCAAGCTGCGGCTGTCCGACGACGTCCTGCGCCATCTCGCCGTCCGCGCCGACGAGGAGCTCAAGCGCTCGGTGAAGCTCAAGAAGAAGCGCGAGGCGAAAGCCGCGGCGAAACCGAAGAAGGCGCCGGCCGAGCCGGCCGCCGAGCCCGCCGAGCCGGCGGAGGCTTAGGAGAACGGCGATGCGAAGAGATTTCAAAAAAGACAAGAAGACCGGAAATCGCAAGAAGTTCTTCGTCCGGCGCCGGAAGGCGTGCAAGTTCTGCGTCGAGAAGATCGAATACGTCGACTGGAAGGACGTCAAGACGCTCCAGGGATTCATCCCGGAGCGGGGCAAGATCCTGCCGCGGCGGATCTCGGGCGTGTGCTCGCTGCACCAGCGGAAGCTCCAGACGGCGATCAAGCGCGCGCGGGCGATCGCGCTCCTCCCGTACGCGACCGACTGATGAATCGGGACTCGGCCCTGGCGGAGGGACTGGCGGCCGCCGGTCTCTCCGCTTTCTTCTTCTGGGGGCTGAGATTCCTTCCGGTCGTCGGCATCGTCTTCGTGCCCGGCGCCGCGCTCCCCCTCGTGCGCCTGGGCGCGCGCCGGGGAGCGAAGTCCGCTCTCGCCGCCGGCGCCGGCGCGGCGGCGCTCTCGGCGGCCATCGGGTTTTCGATCACGCGCTCGCTTCCCGATTCGGCGGGGCAGGCGCTCGCGCTGCTCGCGACCGCCGGGGCGTGCGGCGTCGCCGGCGGGCTCGCGCGCACGCGGGACGCGTCGCGCGTCTTCCTCGGGCTCGCGATCTGGGGCGCCGTCCTCGGCGCGGGGCTCTGGTCCGCCGCTCCCGGATCGGACCGTGAGGTCCAGACGCGGTTCGACGCGATGACGTCCGCCTCGATCGCGTCGCTGCGCCAGTCGGGCGCGGATCCGGAGGCGATGAAGACGTGGCAGTCGACGGCGGAGCTCGTCCGGGGGGTGATCGTCCGCTACGGGCCGGGTCTCATCGCCGGGCTCTGGATCGCCGTGGCGGCCGCCGCGTTCTATCTCGGCCGCCGGTTCGCGTTGCGCGGCCCCGAGGGGGGCGGATTCTCCCGCCTGCGCCTCCCGCCGGCGCTGGCCGGCCTCTTCGTGCTGGCGGGGGCGGCCGCCGCCCTCTTCCGGGGGGACCCTCGGCGAGCGGCGGTCGACGTCCTGATCCCCGTCCTGGTCTTGTATTTTCTGGCCGGACTCTCTATCATCGCCTACTTCGCGCGGCGCTGGTTCCGGACGGGGGTGCTCCGCGCGGCGATCTACGTCATGGTCTGGTGGCTTCCCCCGTTGTGGGCGGGCACCGCGGTGCTGGGTCTCTTCGACTGGTATTTCGACCTCCGCAAGAGGGCGGAGAAACAAGCGATCGGGAGAAACGAATGAAGATCATCCTCACCGACGAAGTGCGCGGGCTCGGACGCCGCGGCGACGTCGTGGACGTCAAGAACGGCTACGCCCGGAACTTCCTGCTGCCGCAGGGACTCGCTTTCCTCGCCAACGCCGCCAACACGCGCCGTCTGGAAGAGGAGAAGAAGCGCTACGACGAGCGGGTGATGAAGGAAAAGACCGTCGCCGAGAAGGTGGCTTCCCGGATGGACGGCCTTCGGCTGACGCTCGTGAAGAAGGCGGGAGAGGGAGACGTCCTCTATGGCTCCGTGACCGCCGGCGAGATCGCCGACCTCCTGGCGGAAAAGGGAATCGAAGTGGATCGCCGCCGCATCGCGCTCGAAGAGCCCATCAAGAGGCTGGGCGAGCACCAGGTGCACGTCAAGCTCCACCGCGACGTGACGGTTCCGGTAACCATCGAGGTCCAGGGGACCTCAACCGCCGCGCCTGCGGTTTCCTGATCGTCGGGCACCTCGACCGATCCGGCTGCGGAAGGTTGGCTCGCGCCGACGTATCGCTCGCCGCTTCGACGGTCCGGGATTCCTCCGGCAACATCGTGGCCGTCTCGTCGATCGCCCGATCGGCAAGACTCGTGACGCGCCGCCCGGATTCGTTTTTCAGCAGCCTGCTACTGAGGGCGAGGCCGTGTGCATCCTGAGGACCTCGAGCGGACATCGGGGAACGTCAAACGCATTCTTGGCGGGTCCTCGCCGTCGGCAGCGGCCGAGTTCCGTTTTCGCCGGACGGCACGTATTCCCCGATTCAAGGGCAAGGCGAGGTGTTGCGGGATCACGGGAAAACCGGTGCGCATTCTGGGCTGCCACATCGACATCACGGCGACCGTTTAGTGGGATCGTCGAGGGCTGCGACGGTGAACATTCGGCTGGAAGGCGAGCCGGGGCGAGGCAAAGTCTTCGAGATCTTCCTTGCAACCGTTCGAGCTGAGCACGCTGGGCGAGAGGATTCACGCCGCGATCGACCGAATCGTCTGAAGCAAGCGCCTCTTCCGGCTTCCAGATTTCCGATCCGATTTCCGCAGGGAGACACCGCCGGGATTCCTTGATCATGGACAACCCGTTGAATCGACGGATGATCTTGTTTTTCCAAAGGCGGCCCGGCGACTGCAGTTTCCGGGGCCAATGAGCGCTGAATCCTCTGCGTCCCTCATGGACTCGCTGCCGCCGTCCACGGCCGAAAACGAGTGCCGGATGCGCCTGCTCCTCGATTCCACGGCCGAGGGTATCTACTCGATCCTGCAGGCGCCCGGGTCCGGACACGAAAGGCCTCTCCGGGGAGGTTTCTCGGCGAGACGAGAATGTTCTTCCCGGGTCCTGTGGAAAGAGTCCGCGTGACGACCGGTGTGGGATTGGCGTTCCAGGATCGGCCAGATCCGGACGGGTGTTCGCTTTGCGGCGCGCTCGCCGCAGAGCCGGCCATCGGGTCTGGCTCACCGGCCCTCGCGGAGCGGGGTTTCGGCGGGAGTCGCCCGCCCGATCCCTTCCGGGAACCCTCGACGTCATCGGGAGCACCGAGGTCGGGATGATCGACGCCGACCTGACCGAGAAGCTTGCGAAGGCGTTCGGGACGGCCGTCGAACGGCTGTTGGACAGCCTCGATGATGGCCTGGAGGACGACGTCCCGATTGCTTCGACGCCGGTTCATCGACACACACCTTCTGGGTCGCCATCGCGCTTTCTTCTGACGCGCGCGAATTCAAGGATGCCCGGCAGGGAGCGGGAGGCCGGTCCGTTGAGTCGACCCCGGATGCCGGCGGCCGAAAGGGCGCCCTCGCCAGCTCCAACCCGCCGTCGCGGAGGCCGGGCCCCGGATGCCGGACCCGTCGTGCGAGCGCGCGTCGCAGGGGCGGGCGCCGCAATCCCCCGCGACGCGCGTCCGGCTCCCGGCCGCGAGGGACCGCAACCGACGGCGTCCCGGCCCGCGCGATGTTCCGGCGCCCGCCCGCCCTCGATGGCGCCTCGCTCCGTCGGGCCGTCGTCCTGCGCCCGCCAACGGCGGGCCAGGGTCGATGTCGATCAGGAGGAGATTGATCGCGTCGTCGCCGATCTGTATCTCGCGGCCGGCGCCCCTCCGGTTCCCCTGGCGACGCCGGGGAGCCCTGACCTCGAGTTCCCGGAGGGGAAGAGCGGGGAACGGGTGCTCCGGGTCGCTCTCGGCATCACTGCGATTCTTCTCGTCGTGGCCGGCCTCCGCTGGGCTTGCGCCTCGTTCGACCACGGGGCCATCGCGATATCCGTCATCGCCACCGTCGCGGTGGGATGGTTGATCATCAAGGAGGCGTTGCAGGTGGGTTGGCATTGATCCCGTTCCCCGGCCGGAGACGGTCGGGCTATCGCTGCGGCGGAGCTTCCGCGGCGTCCGCCGATTCTTCGTTCTTCCCGCCCTTGTAGAAGCTCTGCTGGAGCGCCCAGGGGAGAGACAGCACGCCTTCCCAGCGCGGCGTCCATTCCTCGGTGGGCTGCGAGCCGACGGCGAACGCCTCGAGGATCGGATGCGGCGTCGACGGGGTGGCCTTCAACCCCGTCATGTAGTCGATCGGCTCGAAGGAGACGTTGGGAGGGACTTCGAAGCTCTGCGCCGGGTCCACGTAGCCCGCGTCCTTCATCTTTCCGACGATCCGCATCCAGATCGGGAGGGCCGCGCGCGAGCCTTCCATCCTCGGTCCGAGCGGGATCCGCTTCTCGTCGTTGCCGGTCCAGACGCCGATCGTGTATTTCGGCGTGAAGCCGAGGAACCAGGCGTCGGTGAACTCGTTGGTGGTCCCGGTCTTTCCCGCGATGTTGTCGAGGCCGAGCTCGCGCGAGCGAGCGGCGGTGCCGCGCTCCATGACGCCCTTGAGCATCCAGAGGAGCTGGAAGCAGGTCTGGGGGGAGGCGACCTCGTGGGCGTCGGCGCGGTTCTCCTCGAGGACGTCTCCCTCGGAGTCGGAGACGCGCGCGATCGTGTAGGGCGGGATCTGGAGGCCTTCGTTCGCGAACGTCTCGTACGCGGTCGTCATCTCCCAGAGCGTCGTCTCGAAGGCGCCGAGCGCGATCGAGGGGTACGCCAGGAGCGGTTCCTTGATCCCGAACCGGCGCGCCGTCTCGACCACGTTCCTGAGGCCCACCATCCGGGCCATCTTCACGGCGGGGATGTTGATCGAATGCTCGAGCGCGCGCCGGATCGTGACGATCCCCTGGTAGTCGTTGTGGTAGTTGTGCGGCTGGTACGGCGGCTGGCGCGGGTCGATCACGATCGAGAGCGGCCCGTCGAACAGCGTGTCCGACGGCGTGTAGCCGTCCTCGAGCGCGGTGAGGTACACGAACGGCTTGAACGAGGACCCGGTCTGCCGGTACGCCTGCACGGCCCGGTTGAACTTCGACTCGTCCCAGTCGTACCCGCCGACCATCGCGCGCACGGCGCCGGTCGCGTTCTCGAGGATGAGCACGGCGCCCTGGGCGCGCGGAAGAGGGTCGACGACGACCACCGGCTTTCCCTTCGCGTTCTTCTCGGTCGAGAGCGCGACGAGGTCCCCCCGCCTCAGGTTCGGCGGGAACGACGGCGAACCGGTCCAGGCGAACGCGGAGGGCGCGACGGTCTCCCGCCGCCCGCCGACCTTGAGGACCGCCTGCCGGCGCGAGACCGAGAGCACGACGGCGATCTCCGCGGAATCGTTGCGCGACGACTTGGACCAGGAGGGGTCTTCGTAGAGCTCAGGATCGGCGAAGCCCTCGGCGATGACGTTGCGCGCCTTCCGCCAGCCGTGCGAGCGCTCGATGCGGCGGAGCCCCCAGCGGAGGGCCTCTTCGGAGAAGGCCTGCAGCTTCGTGTCGAGCGTCGAGTCGACGCGCAGGCCGCGCCGGTAGAGGTCCTTCTCGCCGTAGTTCTTCTCGAGGTACTGCCGGATGTCCTCGCAGAAATACGGCGCGACGACCGATTCCGCCTGCGCGGGCGACTTCGGAAGGGGCTCGGCGGCGGCCGCCTCCGCCACCTTCGCCGTGATCGCGTGCTCGTCGACCATCCGCCGGAGGACGTGGGCGCGCCGGGCTCTCGCCTTGTCGGCGTTCCGGAACGGCGAGTACTCCTCGGGCCGCTGGATCAGCCCGGCGAGGAGCGCAGCCTGGGCCACCGTGAGCTTCGAGGCCGGCACGCCGAAGTAATAGCGCGACGCGGCCTCGACCCCGTAGTTCCCGTGGCCGAGGTAGATCTGGTTGCAGTAGAGCGTGAGGATCTGGTCCTTCGAGAAGCGCCGCTCGATGTCGACGGCGAGGAGCGCCTCGTTGATCTTGCGCGAGAGGCTCTTGCGGGGCGTGAGGAAAACCGCCCGCGCGAGCTGCTGGGTGAGGGTCGACGCTCCCTCGGCGTAGCGGTGCAGCACGAAATCCTTCGTGGCGGCCGACACGATGCGGACGAGGTCGATCCCGCCGTGGCGGTAGAAGTTCTTGTCCTCCGTCGCGACGATCGCGCGCCGGAGCACGTCGGGGATTCCCGACGGGGAGACGAGGATCCGCCTCTCGACCGCGTACCGCGCGATCGTCGTCCCGTCCGCGGCCCGGATCTCCGTGATGATGTCGGGCCGGTACGTGGCGAGCTCCTCGACCCGCGGGATCCGGATCAGGTGCGCCCCGGCGTACCCGGCGAGCGCGCCGAGCGCGGCCGCGACGGCGACGCCGAAGAGGACCACGCGCAGCCCGCGCGAGGAGAGGAACCTCACGAGAAGCGGCTCAGGCGTTCCTGCGCCCGGGTGAGAATCGCGTCGCAGAGACGCCCGTCTTCATGCTCGCAGTATAGCCGGATCATCGGCTCCGTTCCGGAGAGGCGCATCAGGAGCCAGCCGCGGCCGCCGAAGAGCAGCTTGACGCCGTCCTTCTCGCGGCACCCGGTCACGCGCTCGCCCGCGACCGCGCACGGAGGGCTCGCCGCGACGTGCGCGAGGAAGCGCCGGATCCGCTCGACCGGCCGGTACAGGTCGCGGCGGCCGTACTCGAACCGGCCGAACTCCCGGTCGAGGTCGGCGAGTGCGGCGCCGAGCGTGCGTCCGGTGCGGGCGAGGTTCTCGAGGAGGAGGAGCGCGGCGAGCGTCCCGTCTCGTTCCGGAAGATGGAACGCGAAGCCGTAGCCGCCGCTCTCCTCGCCGCCGACGGCGACCTCCCCGGATATCATCAGGTCGGCGACGTACTTGAACCCGATGCCCGTCTCGTGGACGGGCGCTCCGAGAGAGGCGCCGATCCGGTCGATCAGGAGCGACGTGGAGAACGTCTTGGCGATGCCGCCGGAAGCCCCGCGCTCCCGGAACGCGTGGAGGATGAGCAGCGCGAGGATCCGGTGCGCGGAAACGAAACGGCCCTCCGCATCGAGCACGCCGAGGCGGTCGGCGTCGCCGTCGGTCGCGACCCCGATGTCGAATTTCCCGCGGCGAACGCGCTCGGCCGCGGCGGCCAGGTTCGCCGCGATCGGCTCGGGATGTCCGCCGCCGAAGTTCACGTCCCGCTCCGCCCGGAAGCTCTCGATCCGGGTGGCGCCCGCGCCGACGATCCGCTCGAGCGCGTTCCCGGCGGCCCCGTGCATCGCGTCGGCGAGCACGCGGAAACCGGCGCGGCGGATCGCCTCGAGGTCGACGAGCGCGCCCAGCGCCCGCCGGTACCCGGTCTCGATGTCGACCGACGCGACGGAGGCTCGGGTCTTCGCCGCCCGGAAGGGGCGGTCGACCCTCCGCTCGACCTCGGCGTAGAGCTCCGGAGGCGCGCTTCCGCCGAACGCCGCCTTCAGCTTGAACCCGTTGTAACGCGCCGGATTGTGGCTGGCCGTCACCGCCAGGCCGCCCGAGGTCCCGCGGCGCCGGAGCTCCCACGATACCGCCGGCGTGGGGATCGGCCGGTCGGTCGAAGCGACCGCGATGCCCGCCTCGGCGAAGACTTCGGCCACGGCGCCCGCGAACTCTTCCGAGAGGAAGCGGGGGTCGTATCCCAGAACGGCGGTTCCGCGGTCGCCCGCGCCGAAAAGCCCCTCTCGGTACGCGGACGCGGCGGCGCGCGCGAGCCGGCGAAACGTCTCGAACGTGGCGTCGTCGGCGATGACGCCCCGCCATCCGTCGGTCCCGAATGCGAGCGCCGGGAGCGTCAACGCGCGGCGTCTCCCGACGCGATCAGCTCCGAGGCCGTCGAGAACCGGTAGCCTTCGGAGGCGAGCGTGTCGAGGAGCCGCGGGAGATGGCCGCCGACCGGGTCTTCGCGGTCGCTGCCGAGGTGCATCAGGATGATGTTGCCGGGCCGCGCGAAGGCGAGCAGGCGCGAGATCAGCCGCTCCGACGGCCGGTACCGCGGCGAGTCCGGGTCCGTCACCCAGTCGAGCGCGTCGAGGTTCCTCCCGTTCCCGTGGGTCCACGAGACGTGCTCCCATCCGGCGCGAAGCGCCCAGCCGCGAATCTCCGGGTTCTCCTCGCCGTACGGGGCGCGCCAGAAGGGCGCCATCTCCCGGCCGGTCGTCTCGCGATAGAGGGCGGCCGTTCGCTGGAGCTCTCCGCGGAGCATCTCCTCCGTGACGCCCGGCCGGGTGGTCTGCCGTTCGTTCGAGGCGTACGTCGTGAGATGCGGATGGTCCCAGGTGTGGTTGCCGACCTCATGGCCGTCCTCCGCGATCCGGCGGGTGAGGTCCGGATACCTCCGGATGAACTGGCCGGTCAGGAAAATCGTCGTCCGGATGCCGCGGCGGCGCAGCGCGTCGAGGATCTCGGCCGCGCCGCGATCGGAGGAGCCGCCGTCGAACGAGACGAGGATCTTCTTGCCGGCGTCGCCGTTTTCGGCGGTCGAGAGCGGCGGCGCGAGCGGCGACGCGCTCCGGGCGCGGCGCGGCGGAACGCTCGCCGCGGCGACGACGGGCGGCGGCGGCGCGGAAGCGGGATTTCTCTCCGCAGGAGCGCCCGGCGGCCGGGGAGTCGCCGCGACGGAGCGAATCCAATGCCGGGCCGGCGCCGGGCGGGGCCGCCGCGACAGCAGAAAGGCTCCCGCGGACGCCGCGGCCAGCGACGCCGCGACCGCGACCCACGGACGCCCGACGCGGCCTTTCGGGCGCTCGCGCCGGCGCCGCTGGCGCTCGCGCGCGCAATTGGGCCCGCAGAACAGCCGGTGCTCGGTGCGGAACTCGCAGCGCGAGCAGAAGGGGTGGCGGCATTCCGCGCATCGTCCGCGCGCCGTCTTGTGCGGGTGTCGGGGACAGAGGGCTCGCACGCTTTCCCGCATTCTCGCACGACCGGTCGCCGGGCGCATCTCCTCCGTCGGTGCGCGGCCGAGCCTCGGCGCCGTCGGGCCGTCGGGCCGTCGCGCTCAATCGCGATAGAATTTTCCGGTCTTGAAGCTCAATCTCCCGAACTGGCTGACGCTCTTCCGTATCTTCCTCGTCCCGTTCCTCGTCGTCGTCCTCCTCACGAAGTTCGATTTCCGCGAGGTCCTGGGGCTCGCGATCTTCTGGGTCGCCGCGATCACCGATTTCTTCGACGGGTGGTTCGCGCGGCGCCGCAAGGAGGTCACGCGCCTGGGGACCCTTCTCGACCCGATCGCCGACAAGCTCCTCACGTCGGCGGCGTTCATCTCGCTCGTCGACCTCGGCGTCGCCCCGGCCTGGACGGTGGTCGTCATCGTCGGCCGCGAGTTCGCGGTCTCGGGACTCCGCTCGATCGCGGCGGACCGCGGGATCATGATTCCGGCGTCGCCGCTCGGCAAGTTCAAGATGTTCACGCAGATCGTCGCGATCTCGCTGCTCATCGTGAGCTTCCGCTACGGATTCCTCTACACGACCTCGCAGGTCGCGCTGTACACGGTCGTGTTCTTCGCCGTCGCCTCGGGGATCGACTATTTCGCGAAGTTCTGGAGACGGGTCCTCTCGGAAGAACCGGCTTGAGAGCCGACGCGGCGATGCATCGAGCCGGACGGGCGCGTGCCGGCCGCCCGCGGGCTTAACGTAGGCCACCGGTACGCCGCGCCCGCGGGCCGGCCGACCCGCATCCCGTCGGGCTCGCGCCTCGCCGCGTCTGGTTCCGTGCGTCGCGGTGATCCGGGCTGATCCAGCCCCGACCCGCGACTCGGGGACGCGCGACTCGCGACTATGTTCTGATGAGCAGGAAGCGGTGAAACGTGCGTCCCGCGGCCCGGTACTTGATCTCGTAGCTCGTCGGCGGCGGGGCGGGAACCGAGTCCCAGTCGCCGACGGTCCACGGGGCGCCTCGCGCGATTGCGACGTCGATGGCTTCGCGGATCGCCTCGGCGTACTCCGCGTGGTCGGTGACGATCCGGAAGAGCGCGCCGGGACGGGCGCGGACGGCCGCGCCCGCCAGGAACGATGGCCCCAGCAGACGTCTCTTTCGCTGACGCTTCTTTGGCCAGGGATCGAGGAAGTACGCGTGAAATCCGGAGACCGATCCGCGCGGAAGCCGCTCCACGATCTCGGCGGCGTCGGCGCGGAGGACGCGCGCGTTCGTCAGCGCCGCGCGCGCGATGCGGTCGCGCGCGATCCGGTAATAGGCCAGGCTCCGTTCGATACCGAGGAAGTCCCGGTCCCGGTGGAGGCGGGCCGACTCCAGGAGAAAGCGGCCCTTTCCGGTGCCGAACTCGACTTCGAGCGGCCGATCGGCCCTCTCCCCGCCGAAAAGCGCCGCGAGCGGCGGGTCTCCGTGGAAGAACTCCTCGTCGGGAGCGACCGGAAGCCGGAGCCGCTCGTCGCGATCTTCGCCGGGATCTTCCGGCGAGCGGGGGCCGGCGGGGGGCACGGGAAGCTTTCCTCCGGTCGCGGTCAGGGCGCGGCGGGGGCAATCGGCCGCGCGGCCGCGAGGAAATCGCGCACGGCGATCGCGCGCGCGAGCGCGGCCTTCGACTCGGGTGCGGGATGGGGCGCCGCGGCGGCCTTCTGGAAGGCCTCCACGGCCGCATCCCACCGGCCGAGCCGGAACTCGACGACGCCCAGATCGTGGACGGTCGCGGCGGACCCGGGGTTGTCGGCGGCCGCGGCCTTCAGCAGCCCTTCGGCCTCCTCCCACTTCCCGCCCTGGGCGAGCGCGGACGCCCGGCCGAGGATCGCGACCTCGTCGCGGGGAGAGATCGCGAGCGCGCGGGCGAAGGCATCGGCGGCCTCGTCGTTCTTCTTCGCCGAGAAGAGCACGCCGCCGAGCGCGACCCAGGACGCCTCGTCCTTTTCGTCGAGCCGGACGGCCTCGCGCAGCTCGCGTTCGGCCTCCCGCGGCTTCTCCGCCGCGACGTACGCCCGGCCGAGATGGGCGTGATATGCGGCGACGCCGGAATCGAGCTTGACGGCTTCGATTCCCTGCTCGATCGCGGCGGAGGGCTCGTTCTCGTCGGCCAGGAACACGGCGAACCGGTCGCGCGCCGCGGCGTCCGTGGGAGCGATCTCCGTCGCGCGGCCGAACGCCTGGCGCGCCGCGGACTTGTCCCCCGCCGTGTTCAGCGCCTCGCCGAGCGCGAGCGCGGCCGGGAGCGCCTTCGGGTCGAGCTCGAGCGCGCGCCGGTAGTGCGCCGCCGCGGTGTTGGGCTGGTGGTTCGCGTCCGCGACGCGCCCCTGCCCGATCTGGGCGCGGGCGTCCGTCGGGTCGAGGGTGGCCGCCGCGATGTATTCGCGCTCGGCGGTAGGGACGTCGCCGGCGCCGAGCGCGGCGTCGCCCGCGACCCGATGCGCGGCGCCGCTGCGGGGGTCCTTGTCCTGGGCGTCTTTGGCGATCGCCGCCGCGGCCGCCCAGTCCTTCTTCGCGAGCGCTTCGTCGGCGGAGGCCAGGAGCGGCGCGATGTCGGAGGGGCCGGCGGTCACCGGGGCCGCGGGGGCCGAGGGAGGAAGAGCGCCGATCGCCGATTCGGAGATGCCGGTCGTTCCGGATTGCGCGCGCTGCCGCTCCGCGTCGGCTTCCGCGGTCTTGCCGAGCTTGTCGTACGCCTCGGCGAGGAGGCGGTGGATCTCGGGGTCGTTCGTCTCGCCGACGCGCTTCAGGTCGTAGACGACGTCCTGCGCGAGCCCTCCGGCCAGCCGTTCGCGGGCGCTCCGCTTGAGCTCCTCGAGGTCCGCCTTCGGAGGAGGCGTGATCTGGGATTTCACGGTCCCGGCGAGGCTCGCGAACTCGTCGCTGTAGAACTCGGGGAGGACCTCCATGTCGGGACGGGCGGCGAAGGCCTTCTTCAGCGCGTCGCGCGACGCGTTGACGTCGCCGCCGATGTAGGACGCCCACGCCGCCTGCAGCGCGAGATCCGACACCCGATCGGCCGGCAAGTCCGGCGTGGCGGCGGCCTGCAGGTACTTCGCGGCCGCCTCCTTGAACTTGCCCGCGTCGAAGGCGTGGCGCGCATCCGCGACGATCCGGTCGGTGTCCGCCGCGAACGCGGCGGCGGCGGCGAGGAGGAGAGCGGCGACGATCTTCTTCACGGGTTTTGCGGCGCGGCGATGTGGACTTCCTGGCGGTGATTGGCCTCCACCTTGACGTTCTTCAGGACGGGCGGCGCGCCGTCGCCGATGACGGCGATCTCGTGGGTGCCGGGCGACGCCAGCAGGACGCCGGAAAGAGGGATCTTCCCGCGCAGCTTCGAATCGACGAGGACCTTCGCCCCCTTCCATTCGGGTCCGGCGGTGACGAGGATCGAGCCGACCGGGAACTGGTGGAAGAAGCTGTCCGGCTCGCCGCGGCCGACCGTGAACGCCTGCTCATAGGTCGTCCCGTCCTCCAACTCGAATCGGAGGGTGTGCTTCCCCTCCTCGAGCTTGACGGACTTTCGCGGCACCGTTTCCCCGACCTCCTTCCCGTCGAGGAAGAGCGTCGACGAAGGCGTCGTCGAGAACGCGACCGCGATCTTGCGCGGGGCGGCGGGCTCCGCGGGTTTGGCCGGGGCGGGCGATTCTTTCGCCGCTTCCTTCGGCTCCGGCGTCTTCTCCGGCTTCTTTTCGGCGGCCTTCTCGGCCGGCGGCGGCGCGGGAGGCGTCGCGGTCGCCTTCGAAGGCGGGGCGAGCGCCGGCGGGAGGGCGGGAGCCGCGGGCGCGGTGCGCGCCGCCGGGACGTTCGCGGCGGGCGCGGACGGCCGCGACGCGAAATACCAGTACGCGCCGCCGCCGGCGGCGAGAACCGCGAGGACGATTCCGAAGATCAGCCCCTGCGAGGTCCCTCGCGGCGCCGCGGCGATCGCCAGGGGAGCGGTCCCCGCCGCAGCGGTCTCCGCCGGAGGGGGCTCCTCGACCGCGTTCGGATCGCGGAAATCCATCAGCTCGAGCGAGACGTTGCGGCGCATTCCGCTCGGCGTCGCGTCCGACGGCGCCGGAGAGCGGGCGAGCGCGCCCGACGGCGGCGTGATCCCCGCCCCCGCCGATTCGGTGGGCGCGAAAGTCCGCAGCGTCGCCGATTCCGGCATCGCCGCGCGGATCGCGGTCGCTCCGGTCACGTCGGTTCCCGGGATCTGCTTGACGATGGCGGCGAGGTCCCGGCGGAACTCCGTGACCGACTCGTAGCGATTGGGCGGCGACTTCTCGATCGCCTTCTCGATGGCGCGATCGACCGACGGCGGGATCGAGGGGTCTTGCCGGCTGACGGGGTCCGGCTTTTCGTTCAGGATCTTGAAAAGCACCGTCGAGATGTGCTCCCCCCGAAACGGCTTCTGCCCGGTCAGGAGCTCGTACGCGAGGACGCCGAGCGAGAAGATGTCGGTCCGGGGGTCGACGGCCTCGCCGCGAATCTGCTCCGGGGCAAGGTAGGCCGCCGTGCCGAGCGTGATGCCCGTCTGGGTGAGCGTCGATTCCGACTGGAAGGACTTGGCGATGCCGAAGTCCATGATCTTCACGGCGCCGTCCTTCAGGATCCGGATGTTCGACGGCTTGATGTCGCGATGGATGATCCCCGCCGCGTGCGCGTAGGAGAGTCCCTCGCAGACGTCCATCAGGATCTCGAGCTTCCGGGCGAGCGGGATGACGTCGCCCCGCTTGATCATCTTGTCGAGATCTTCCCCGGTCAGGTACTCCTGGACGATGTAGGGGATGCCGTCCTGGACGCCGAAGTCGTAGATCGTGGTGATGTTGCGGTGGTGGAGGTTTCCCGAGAGCTCCGCTTCGCGGAAGAAGCGCTTCTTGATCTCTTCGTCCTCGGACTGGCACGTCTTCACCGCCACCGTCCGCTTGATGAACGGGTCACGGCCCCGATAGACGGTTCCGAAGCCGCCGACGCCGATCTTCTCGACGATCTCGTACTTGCCCAGTTTTTCGATCATGAGGTCCTTGCCGTCGCTGAAAGCGGAGTTTATCGGAAGCGGAGAGCCGGGTAAAGCCGACTTGTGGAAACCCCGCCCCTCCGCTACCTTGGCGAGATGCGCCGCCGGTACCTCCTCCCGATCGTCGTCGCGGTCGCGTGCGGACGCGCGGCGCCGCCGTCCGTGCAGCGCACGTCGCCGCCGCCGCCGCTCGAGCGCCCGTATCGGCCGCCGGCCGACGGCCGGCTGACCGAGCGGCAGGTGCAGGCGTACGTCGCGGCGCTGCGGTCGCGCGCGAAGTCGGCCGCTGCGCCCGATCGAGAAATCGGCGAGGACGTGGACTCCTTCGACGGCCACCGCGGAGCGGACGAGTACCTCTGGGTGCGGCAAAAGGTCCTCGAGGCCCAGATGCGCCTCGACGAGAGCGCCGCCGCGCGGAGAGAGATCGAAATCGACCGCAAGACGGCGCGGTCGCTCCAGGGCGTCCTCGCGGCCTCGACCGATCCGGAGACCCGCGAGTCGCTCGCGCGGCAGATCGGGGACCTCGAGCGCCGCGCCTCCGAGCGGGAGCGCGACCTGCGGAAGGCGGCGCCCGCCGACGCGGCGGCCAACGACGCGCTCGTCGGCCGCTACCGGCGGCAGCTCGCGGCCGCCGCCGGCGCGGTCGGCCGGCCGTGAGCGATTCGCTCGGCGCCTTTCTGGATCAGGAGGTCGAGGAGGAGAGCTTTCCCTCCGGCGCGGCCCTCGTCGGCACCGCGGATCGGATCGTTTCGACGGCGTTCCGGGCCGCCGCCGGGGACACGCTCTGGGACCTCGCGTCCCTGACGAAAGTCCTCGCGACGGCGCCGCTCGCGCGGATCGCGCAGGCGGCGGGTCTCGCGTGGGACCGGCGCATCGGGGACTACCTCCCCGACTTCAAGCGCACCCGGTTCGAGGGTATCCGGGTCTGGCATCTCGCGGGGCACGTCTCCGGGCTCCCCGCCTGGGGGCCGCTCTACGCTTCCGGAATGGGCGCCGACGCATACCGGCGCGCGCTCGCGGCGCTCGAGCCGGAAGCGCGGCCAGGCGCCTCGGTGGTCTACAGCGACCTCGGAACGCTCGTGTTCGGCGAGATCCTCGAGGGCGTTCTGACGGAGCCGCTCGATCGCGCGTTCGCGCGCGAGGTCGCCGGGCCCGCGGGAAGCGGCGCCGTGTTCGGGCCCGTACCCGACCCGGCGAAGGCGGCGCCGACGGAACGCGGGAACCGTTTCGAGGCGGCGATGTGCGAGAAGCTCGGCGTCCGGTTCGGCGGTTTCCGCACGGACGTCATCCGTGGCGAGGTGCACGACGGCAACGCCTGGGGCCGCGGCGGCGTCGCCGCGCACGCGGGCCTCTTCGGAACCGCGGAGGACGTGTGGAGGCTCGCCCGCCCCTGGCTGTCTTCGGCCGGAGAGTTCGGTGACGACTGGACGTCCGAGTTTTCCGAGTCGCGCGGCCTCTTCTGGCAGAGGAAACGCGGCGCCCGCTCGGCGATCGACGCGTTTCCCGATTCGTCCATCGGGCACACCGGTTTCACCGGGACGTCCGTCTGGGTCGATCGCGAAGACGGTCGGATCTACGTCCTGCTCACGAACCGCGTGCACCCGGACGTGAAACCGGTCGACTTCAACGCGGTGCGGCGCCGGTTCCACGAGGTCGCGATCGAGGTCGGATGAGTGTCGTGCCGGCGGGCGAGTCTTTGGACGGTAGACTAGGCTTCATGAAACCCAAACGGGACATCGTCATACTCGACGGCGCGCGGACGCCGATGGCCGACTACAACGGCGTCTTCGCCGACGTCTCCGCGATCGACCTCGCCGTCGTCGCGGCGAAGGAGGCCTTGCGCCGCTGCGGGGTCGAGCCGGCCGCGATCGACCACGTGATCTTCGGCAACGCGCTGCAGACCTCCGCCGACGCCATCTACGGGGCGCGGCACGTCGCGCTGAAGGCCGGCGTGCCGAAAGAGGTCCCCGCGCTCACCGTCAACCGGCTCTGCGGCTCCGGGTTCGAGGCGATCGCGCAGGGCGCCGACCGGATCCTGCTCGACGACGCGGAGACCGTGCTCGTCGGCGGCATGGAGAACATGACGCAGGCGCCGCACGTGATCCGCGGCGCGCGGAAAGGATTCCGACTGGGCGGCGCCAAGCTCGAGGACTCCCTCTTCGAGGCCCTCCTCGATTCGTACTCCGGCCTGATGATGGCGCAGACCTCCGACCGCGTCGCGGCGAAGTACGGGATCGCCCGCCGCGAGCAGGACGAGTTCGCTCTCGAGTCGCAGCGGCGCGCGGCGGCCGCGCAGGCCGCCGGGAAGTTCGCCGAGGAGATCGCCCCGGTCACGGTCAAGACGCGGAAGGGCCCCCAGACGATCTCCGCCGACGACTCGCTCCGCCCCGACACGTCGATCGAGGCGCTCGAGAAGCTCAAGCCCTCCTTCGGCGAAGGCGGCATGGTCACCGCCGGGAACGCTTCCGGGATCGTCGACGGCGCCGCGGCGCTCGTGGTGACGTCGGCGGAGAAGGCGCGGGCGGAGGGGAAGACGCCGCTTGGCCGGATCGCCGGATGGTCCGTCGTCGGATGCGAGCCGGAGCTCATGGGGATCGGTCCCGCGCCCGCGGCGCGCAAGGCTCTCGCGGAAGCCGGGCTGTCGATCGCCGACGTGGACCTCTGGGAGATCAACGAGGCGTTTGCCGGGCAGATCCTCGGCGTCGTGAAGGACCTCGGGATCGACCGCGAACGGTTGAACGTCAACGGCGGCGCGATCGCGCTCGGGCATCCGCTCGGCGCGACGGGGGCGCGCCTGGCGCTGACGCTTCTCTACGAGATGCGGCGAAGGGGATTGAAGCGCGGGCTGGCGGGGGCGTGTATCGGGGGCGGGCAGGGCTACGCGATGCTCCTCGAACGCTGACGCGTTCGAGGGCAGGCGCGGACCGTACGCGCCGTTATGCGAGTCCGGCGGCCCGGCGGCGGGCTCGACGTACGCATTCGGTACGCCTTCACCCGCCGCCAGACCGCCGAACCCACCTTCCAGCACGTCTGGCCGCGCCTCAAGACCTTCGCAGGTGATCCGGCGGGATGGAGCGGCGCGGCCGCGGTCATCAGTAGCGAGCCGTCCTCGTCGTGCATAATCCGGAGTGATGAGCGATCTCTCCTCCCGCCTTCTCGACTTTCCCGTCCGCACGGCCGCGATCGACGATTTCCGGCGGCAGCTCGCGTCGAAGGGGCTGGGGGACCTGTCCGCCGTGGGCGCGGCGCTCGGCGACGCGGCGCTCTTCTCGGAGCTCCTCGACCTGTGGATCGGGAAGGGATGGGTGACGCGCTCGCCGTCGTCGCCGATCTACGCTTTTCCGGGTCCGGCGTTCTCCTCCGACGTTTCGCTCCACGACTTCTGCGGGGAATCGTTCGGGTATGATGCGCCGGTTCCGGAAGAAGACATCGAAGGCAGGAGCGAGAAAGAATGAAGAGAGTCGGCGTTCTCGGGTGCGGCCTGATGGGGTCGGGGATCGCGGAGGTCTGCGCGAAGGCGGGATACGAGACGGTGGTCCGCGAAGTCGAGGACGGTCTCCTGAAGAAGGGAATGGCGCGGCTCGAGGGGTCGCTCGCGAAGGCGGTCGAGAAGGGGAAGCTGTCGGCGGCGGACCGCGACGCAATCGGAAAGAGGCTGACCGGGACGACGTCGCTCGAAGACATGAAGGACTGCGACGTCGTCCTCGAGGCGATCGTCGAGAACCTGGACCTGAAGAAAGAGACGTTCGCGGCGCTCGACCGGCTCTGCAAGCCGGAGACGATCTTCTGCTCGAACACCTCGTCGCTGACGATCATCGAGATGTCGATGGCGACGAAGCGGCCCGACCGGTTCGCCGGGCTCCATTTCTTCAACCCGGTTCCGGTGATGAAGCTCGTCGAAGTCGTCCAGACGATCCTGACGTCGCCCGAGACCCAGAAGGCGGTCTTCGCCTTCGCGCAATCCCTCGGCAAGGAGCCGATCGCGGCGCGGGACAACTCCGGCTTCATCGTCAACCGCCTGCTCGTCCCGTATCTCCTCGACGCGATCCGCGCCCTCGAGGAGGGGGTCGGCTCGGTCGAGGACATCGACAAGGGGATGCAGCTCGGATGCGCCTATCCGATGGGCCCGTTCACGCTGCTCGATTTCGTCGGGATCGACACGGCGTACTACATCAGCGAGATCATGTTCCACGAGTACCGGGAGAAGCGGTTCGCGCCGCCGCCCCTCATGAAGAAGATGGTCCTCGCCGGAATGTACGGGCGCAAGACCGGCCGCGGTTTCTACCGCTACGACGAGAAGGGGAACCGGAAGGAAGGCAATGGCGCTCGCTGACGCGGCGGCGACGGGGGAGCGGAGCTTCCCGGTGCAGGGCAAACCCGCCCACACGCTGCCCCGGATCGGCCTGCTCCGCCTCTTCTTCCTCTCCGACGCGATCCGCCACCGCGGACAGATGTCCGTCTACCTCCGCGTCCTCGACGTGCCGGTGCCCTCCATCGACGGCCCCGGCGCGGACGATGGGCCGGCCTAGAAGGAGGTTCCGATGTCCCTCGTCGAGATCGAAGTCGCGGATCGCGTCCTCGTCGCGACCGTCAACCGCCCCGAGAAGATGAACGCGCTGAACGCCGAGGTGCTCGCCGGCCTCGACGACGCGATCCAGCGCGCCAGGAGCGACGCGGAGGTCGGCGTCATGATCGTCACGGGCGCCGGGCCGAAGGCGTTCGTCGCGGGCGCGGACATCGCGGAGCTCGCGACGATGACCCCGGTGACGGGGCGCGAGCACGCGCGGCGCGGCCAGGCCGTGTTCAGCCGCCTCGAAAGCCTCGGAAAACCCGTGATCGCGGCGATCAACGGCTTCGCGCTCGGCGGGGGATGCGAGCTCGCGCTCGCGTGCACGCTGCGGATCGCTTCGGAGAACGCCCGGCTCGGCCAGCCCGAGGTCAAGCTCGGGATCCTGCCGGGATACGGCGGGTCCCAGCGCCTGGCGCGCATCGTCGGAGAGGGGCGGGCGATGGAGATCTGCCTCACGGGGGAGCCGATCACCGCCGCCGAGGCCCACCGGATCGGCCTCGTCAACCGCGTCGTGCCCGCCGGGGAGGCGCTCGCGGCCGCCCGCGAGCTCGCGGCGAAGATGCTCGCCAACGCCCCGCTCGCCCTCGCGTTCACGATGGACGCGATCCACCACGGCCTCGACTTGCCGCTCGAGGACGGTCTCGAGCTCGAAGCCACGCTCTTCGGCGTCTGCGCCTCGACGCAGGACATGCGTGAGGGAATGGCGGCCTTTCTGGAAAAGCGCCCCGCGAATTTCGCGGGGCGCTGACGAGCGCGCCGATGCATCGAGCCGGGCGGGCGCGTGCCGCCCGCGCCGCCCTGCGACATACGCCCCGGTATGCCTCGGGACGTCGCGGGCGACCCGCATCCCGCCGGGCTCGCGCCTCGACGCGCCTTGAAGTCCGCGGTAACTGAACAAGGCTCGGGTATCCGCGGGCACCACAAAGAGCGTAGCCATTACCCCGGCCATCGGCTCATCTCCTGAACGGCGCGAATCGCTCGATCCCGCGGAGGCGAACGCCGCGTGAAGCGCCCGCCGGGCGGACGCCGAACGCGGTAGAATTCCTCCGATGGCTTCGTCGCCCCGGCCGACCGAATCCGAGCTCGTTTACGACTGGAACCGCGCCGCGCACGCCGCGCGGCCGAAGTTCACGCCGGTCGAGCTCGACGACGAGTCGTTGCGCGACGGACTGCAGTCCCCCTCCGTCCGGACTCCGTCGATCGAGAAGAAGCTCGAGATCCTCCATCTCATGGACGCGCTCGGGATCGACGTGGCCGACGTGGGGCTCCCCGGCGCCGGGCCGCACGTGGTCCGCGACGTCTCGAGGATCATCGAGGAGATCGCAAAGACCGGAATGCGCCTTCGTCCGACGTGCGCGGCGCGGACGGTCGCGTCCGACATCCTGCCGATCGTCGAGATCTCCCAGAGATACGGCGTCTCGATCGAGGTGCACGCGTTTATCGGCTCGTCGCCGATCCGGCAGTACGCCGAGGACTGGAGCATGGAGAAGATCCTCCGGCTCACCGAGGACGCCGTCTCGCTCTGCGTTCGCGAAGGGCTTCCGGTGATGTACGTGACCGAGGACACGACGCGCGCCCACCCCGACACGCTCCAGCTGTTGTTCCGCGTCGCCGTCGACGCGGGCGCGCGGCGGCTGTGCCTGTGCGACACGTGCGGCCACGCCACGCCCGAGGGCGCGCGCAACCTGGTGCGCTGGATCCGCACCTGGCTCGACGACGTCGATCGCGACGTCAAGATCGACTGGCA
>DATFVB010000139.1 GCA_035260525.1 Thermoanaerobaculia bacterium | reverse complement strand
GCGGCGGCGGCTCCCGACGGGAGCTTCCGGAGGCGTCTTGCGGCTCGGATCGTCCCAGAACGGGTAGAAGCAGTACCACTGCGTCGGATACCGCCGGACGTAGCCCTCGAGGATCCGGACGAAACGCTCCACGTTGGCGCGGAGGTCGGCTTCGTGGTCTCCGCCCCGCGCGATCGGGAGCGGCTCCTCGATCACGATGCGGTACCGGTCTCCTTCCCGGAGGATGAACGACGGCAGCATCGCCGCGCCGGACACCATCGCGGCGGTGAAGGGTCCGCGGGGAAAATAGGCGGGCCGTCCGAAGAAATCGACCGCGATCCCGGTGTTGTTGAAGTCCCGGTCGCACTGGATCCCGAGGATCTGCCCGGCGGTGAGCGCGCGGACGACCGCCACGCCCGAGAGAAACGACTCGCCCACCGGGATCTCCCCCACTCCCCACCGGCGGTGCATTTCGCTGCGGAACCGCTCGACGACCGGGAACCGGTCCGGCTTGAGGACGACGTGGATGGCGTGGTCGAGGCCGCCGAGGAGCATCCCGCCGAGATACCAGTTGCCGAGGTGCGCGGTCGCGAGCAGCACCCCCTTCCCGCGCCGCTCCGCCTCGACGATCTTCTCGTATCCGCGGATCTCCGAGATCAGCGCCTGCGCCTCGGCGAACGGGCGCTGCGCGAAGTAGAAGAAGTCGATCCAGTGGTACGAGTGCTGGTCGATCATGTCGCGCGCCGCCTGGACGACGCGCGGCGAATCGGGCGGCTCGCCGAGAATGCGCGAGAAGTTCCCGCGGATCGCCGCGAGGTACTTCGGGCGCAGCGCGAAGAAGCGGCCGACGGTCTGCCGGGCGATCGCCGCGAGCGTCGGACGCGACAGGACGCGCGTCATCGCCCGGAAGAGCGGGAACCAGAGCGCGAACGACGCCGAGTAGAGGGCGTTGACGAGCCGGTTCCGGGTGGCCATCTTGTCCTGCATCAGAAAATCCGAAATCCCAAGTACGAAACTCGAAACAAATCCGAAATCCGAAGCACGAGACGAGATTTCGTCACTATCACCCTCGTTTCGTCTTTCCAACAGGGGCGAAGATACTCGTCAGCTCGCGTGACGTCTCGATGAGGCCTTCCGATCCCATCCGAAATCCGAAGCTCGAAACTCGAAACAAATCCGAGCCCCATCGAGTTCCCCGTGACGACTCCATGAATTTCACGCGGGCCTGGTTTTTCGAAGAATGGCGCCGAAGATGTTCGTCAGCTCACCTGACTCCCGGATAAGAGCCTCCCGACGAGAGCGTAGGATCGCGTCTCTTCCTGCGTCGATCAACGTCAACCCGTAGCCCGACTCCTTCGCCTCCTTTCGGCAGATCTTGATTCGAAACAGGAAGTCCTTCTTGCTCAGGGCTTCATTCGCCTCAATATAGTTCGCTCCCACCGATCCTGAGGAGCGGATGACCTGCGCGGCGTCCGCGACGTTTGCGATATCGCGGGGCAAGGTCCTGACGAAGTCGCGAACCGCGAGAGCGAAGAACAATGTCCGCTCTTCGAGATCGAAACGTCGAGCGCTGCTCCCGAGGGTCCGCCCCGCTATTTCGGATTTCGGATTTTCGATTTCCATATTGTTTCGAATTTCGAACTTCGTGCTTCGAATTTATCCCTTCAAATCGTCGAAAGCACTTTCGGTCCGGCCGCGGTGACCAGCACGTCGTCCTCGATCCGGACGCCGATGCCGCGGTACGCGTCGGGAGCGGGAGCGTCGTCCCGGAAATAGAGCCCGGGCTCGACGGTCAGCACCATTCCCGGCTCGAGCACGCGCGGAGCGCCGCCGACGGCCGGCGCGCCCGGGTCGTGGACGTCCAGACCGAGCCAGTGGCTCGTGCGGTGGAGCGTGTACGGCTTCTGGAGGCCCTTTTCGAGCGCGCGTCCGGCGGGACCCTCGAGGATGCCCATCGCGACGAGGCCCTCCGCAAGCACGGCCTGGGCGGTCTCGTGGACGTCGTCGAACGTGGCCCCCGGAACGCAGCGCTCGATGGCCGCAGTCTGCGCGGCGGCGACGAGGTCCCGCACCGCGCGCTGCGCGGCGGTCGGCGCGGGGGATGCGGCGATCGTGCGGGTCACGTCGGCGCAGTAGCCGCCGTACTCCGCGCCGGCGTCGATCAGCACGAGATCGCCGGGAGCGATCGCGCGGTCGTTCCGCACGTAGTGGAGGGTCGTGGCGTTGGGCCCCGAGCCCACGATCGACGGGTACGCCGGGCCCGCCGCGCCCCGGCGGCGGAACTCGTATTCGATGACCGCCT
>DATFVB010000138.1 GCA_035260525.1 Thermoanaerobaculia bacterium | reverse complement strand
CGTCATCGCGCCGACGCCTTCGGGCACCGCCTCCTGCATGAACTGGCCGCGCTCGTGGACGACCCGCACCGCGTCGGCGAAGGCATACGCGCCGGCCGCCACTCCCGCCGAATATTCGCCGAGCGAATGGCCGGCGGCGGCGATCGCTCCCGCCACCCGCTCCGGCCGGCGGGCCTCGAGGACCCGCAGCGCCGCGATCGAGTGCGTCAGGATCGCCGGCTGCGTGTTCGCGGTGCGCTTCAATTCCTCTTCGGGCCCCGCGAAGCATATCTTCGAGATCGGGTAGCCGAGCGCCGCGTCGGCCTCGTCGAAGACGCGCTTCGCCTCCGGGAAGGCGTCGCACAGGTCCTTTCCCATGCCCACGTACTGGGAGCCCTGTCCGGGGAACAGAAGGGCGAGAGGCATGGAGGCCCCGTCTACCAGCGCATCAGGACGGCGCCCCACGTGAGGCCCGCACCGAACGCCGTCATCAGCACGAGGTCGCCCGACTTCACGCTTCCGCCGCGGACGCACTCGTCGAGCGCGATCGGGATCGACGCCGCCGACGTGTTGCCGTAGTGCTCGATGTTCTTGTAGACCTTCTTCGGGTCGATCTTCAGCTGCTTGCCGACCGCGTCGATGATCCGCTCGTTCGCCTGGTGGGGGATGAAGAGCTGGATGTCGTCGTGCGTGAAGCCCTGCTCCTCGAGGACTTCCTCCGAGACGTCGGCCATCGCGCGCACGGCGATCTTGAATGTCTCGTTCCCCTTCATCTTGATGAACGGAAGCCGCTCGTCGATCGACTTCGGGTCGTTGGCCGGCCGCGACGACCCGCCGCCCGGCATGCAGATGAAGTCCCCGTAGTTGCCGTTGGACTTCATCGAGGAGCCGAGGACGCCGTGATCCCCGCGCGTCGCGCGCAGGACCGCCGCCCCGGCGCCGTCGCCGAAGAGGACGCACGTCGAACGATCCGTCCAGTCCACGTACCGGGAGAGGATCTCGCCGCCGACGAGAAGGATGTTCTCGGCTTTGCCCGATTGAATGAGCCCGTCGGCGAGATGGAGACCGTACAGGAAGCCGGTGCACGCCGCCGAAAGGTCCGACGCCGCCGCCTTCGACGCCCCGAGGTTGTTCTGAACGACGCAGGCCGCCGACGGGAAGAGCATGTCGGCGGAGACGGTGCCGACGAGCACCATGTCGAGGTCGGCCGCGGCCATCCCGGCCGCCTCGAGCGCGCGCTCGGCCGCCCGCGTGGCGAGGTCGGAGAACTTCTCCCCCGGCTCGACGATGTGCCGCTCCTTGATGCCGGTCCGGGTCGTGATCCATTCGTCCGACGTCTCGACGATCTTCTCGAGGTCGGCGTTCGTCAGCAGACGCTCGGGGACGCACGAGCCCGTGCCCACCATCTTGGTTCTCAACATATCCCCCGATTATCTATCAGGCGCGGCGATACCGTCGCGGGAGCTGGCTCGGGGACCGGGAGCGCGTGACGACGGCGTGGCTCGTCGAACGAGCGACTCGACCGCGCCCGTCGCCACCCCCTCGCCGACGCTCCCGCTCCCGCGGCGCGATTCGTCCCGCGCAGCGGTTGCGCGAGACTCGGTCGCGCCGCGAAGGGCCGCCGGGGTCCGATCGAGGACGCTGGGCAGGCTCGGCGCTTTCGGGTTGTTCTGAACCGAGTGAGGCTTCTTTCCCCGTCGACCGTAGCTATTGGCATCGACCGGCCGATATGGTTGACGCGAACTCACCGCCGATCGCGCCGTAGCTCGGCAGAGCGGAGGCGGACGGGTCGATGCATCCGCCTTCGCGGAGGCTTCGGCGCGACGGTATCGCCGCGCCCCTCTATTGGACGGCCAGCCCCTGCTCCCGCGAATGCAGCTCCGCGATCGACTCCTGGATCTGCTCCGACATCCGCTTGCGCGAGAACTCCGCGGCGAGCCGGATCGCGTTCTTGATCGCCTTGGCGGAGGAGCGGCCGTGGCCGATGATGCAGCACTTCTTGACGCCCAAAAGCGGCGCGCCGCCGTATTCCGAATAATCGATCCGCGCCTTGAACGCGCGGAAGGCCGACTTCGAGAGCAGGAACCCGATCGAGGCCTTCGCGGATTTCGTGATCTCCTCCCGCAGCGACTTCTGGATCATCTCCGCCAGGGACTCGGACGCCTTGAGCAGCACGTTGCCGGTGAACCCGTCGGTCACGATCACGTCGCAGCGGCCGTTGAACACGTCGTTGCCCTCGACGTTGCCGATGAAGTTGAGACCGGTGTCCTTCAAGACCTTGAACGCCTCTTTCGTGCGGTCGGTCCCCTTCGTGTCCTCCTCGCCGATCGACATCAGGCCGATCCGGGGGGCGGTCATGCCGAAGAGGAGGTGGGCATAGAGGTGCCCCATCACCGCGAACTCGCGGAAATTGTGGTTCTTGCACTCCGGGTTCGCGCCGACGTCGAGCAGCAGGCAGAAGCCGGAGACCGTCGGGATGATGGCGGCGAGCGCGGGCCGGTCGACGCCCTCGATCGTCCCGATCACCATCTTCGCGCAGACCATGGCCGCTCCGGTGTGGCCCGCCGAGACGAGGCCGTCGGCCTTCCCCTCGCGGACGAGCCCGGCCGCGACCCGGATCGACGAGAACCGCTTCTTCCGGACGGCGGCGACCGCCGCCTCGTCCATGCCGATGACCTCGGGCGCCTCGACGATCTCGATCGTGGCGCTCCCGGTGTCCTTCCCGGAGAGCAGCGGGGCGATCTTCGCCCCCTGTCCGACCAGGATCGTCGAAACCCCGAATTCCCGGGCGGCCGCGACGGCCCCGTCGACGTTCACGTCCGGAGCATGATCCCCGCCCATGGCATCGACCGCGATCTTCATCGGGAGCGCGCGGCCGGGTCAGACGTTCTTGATGTCGATGACTTCTTTGCCCTTGTAGTGGCCGCAATGCGGGCACACGCGGTGCGGAAGCTTGGATTCGTGGCAGTTCGGGCACTCCGACATCGCCGGCGCGGCGAGGAAGTCGTGGGCGCGGCGCTTGTCGCGGCGAGCCTTGCTGTGGCGGTGCTTCGGATTCGGCATCGTTGACCTCTTATTTCAAACTCTTCAGGACTTCCAGCCGCGGATCGACCCGGCGCGACTCGCAGGAGCATTCGGCGACGTTCCGGTCCTTTCCGCATTCGGGGCACAGGCCGCGGCACTCCTCGCGGCAGAGCGGCTTCATCGGGATCGCCATCAGGACCTGCTCCCGGGCGATCTCGCCAAATGGGAGGATCGGCTCGTCGAAAAGAACCACGTCGAGCTCGCCCGGGTCCATCTCCCGCTCCTCCTCCGGTTCCTCCGCGCGCCCCTTTTCCGGCCTGGCCGCCGCGGGCCGCTTTCGGAGCCGGAGATGCAGGGAGATGGCCTCCGCGAAGGCGTACGGAGCCACACAGCGCGAACAGGCGAGCTCTCCCGAAAAGGTCAGCTCCCCCTCGAGCAGGTAGTCCTCGTCGACGCGGGTGATCACCCCGTCCATCCGGACCGGGGAAAGCGAGACGAGCGGGTCCCCGCCGAGATCTTCGACGGAAAGCGTCGTCTCGCCGGAAAACTCGAGGGGCTTTTCTCGCGCCCCCTCCAGAAGAATACGCGGCTCGGGCATCGGAACTCGTAAAGATAGGAAAATACGGGGAATCTGTCAAATCGACGAGGTTCGGCGAGTCGCGACGCTCCCCCCGTGCCGGCCCGTACAATGCACGTCGTGAAAGTCGGCATCGACGCGCGCGCGCTTTTGGCCCCGCGCACGGGAATCGGGGTGTACACCGAGCAGATCGCGCGCGGGCTCGCCGCCGAGTCGGGGGTCGAGGTGACCCTCTTCGCGCCCCGGGAGATCGACGGAAAGGAAGGCTTTCCCGGGGACGCCGTGCGGTCCCGTTCGGGCCGCCATCCGTTCGGGACGGTCTGGGTCCAGACGCATCTCTCGCGGGCGCTGGCGTCCGAACGATGCGACGTGCTCCTGTCGGCCGTCACGATCGCTCCCGCCCGGATCGACATTCCCTACGTGCCGGTGGTCCACGACCTGACGCCCCTGACGCATCCCGAGTGGCACCGCCGGAAGACGATCGTCGCCTTCCTCCCCTGGATCGAGCGGACGCTCGAGCGATCCGAGCGGATCATCGCGGTCTCGAAAGCGACGGCGGCCGATCTCGCGCGCCGATTCCCGGAGACGCGCGGAAAAACGGTCGTCATCGAGCACGGCGTCGATCCGCGGTTCTCGCCCGAGGGCGCGCCGGGCGAAGGCGAGGCGGTGCGCCGGGAGCACACGCGCGGGCGGCCGTTCATCCTCTACTTCGGGACCCTCGAGCCGCGCAAGAACGTCGGCGCGCTCGTGGCGGCCTGCGAGCGCCTGTGGCGCGAGCGGCGGGAGAGGCCCGACCTGCTGCTCGCCGGCAGCGGAGGCTGGAAATCGGAGCCGCTGCTCGCGCGCATCGCGCGATCTCCCTTCCGCGACAAGATCCACCGGATCGGCTGGGTCCCGGCCGACGCGGCGCCGGCGCTGCTGCGCGCGGCGGAAGCGTTCTGCTATCCCTCGCACGAGGAGGGGTTCGGGCTGCCGGTCCTCGAGGCGATGGCGAGCGGGGTCCCGGCGGTGATCTCGACGGCGCCCGCGCTCCTCGAAGTCGCCGGCGACGCGGCGCTCTCCGTCCCGGCGATGGACGCGGCGGGTCTCGCGGAGTCGCTCGCGCGCCTGATCGAGGATCCCTCGCTCCGCCGCGACCGGATCGCGCGGGGGCTCGCGCGCGCCGCCTGCTTCCGATGGGACGACGCGGCCGGGCGCACGGCCGCCGTGCTGCGGGAGGCGAGCGCAAGCGGCGCCGCTCCCGGACCCGCCTCCTCATGACGCCCGCGGTCGGCATCGACGCCCGCAAGGCGCGCGACTTCGGGATCGGGACGTACACGCGGGGACTGATCGGCGCCCTCGCCGGCCTGCCGGAGGCCGCCGGCTTCCGATTCGCGCTCTTCGCGCGTCCCGGCGACGAGCCGCTTTTTGCCTCGCTTCCGGGAAACTTCTCCATCGTCGCCGAATCCGCGCCCGGCTACTCGGCTCGCGAGCTCGTCGGGTTCGGTTCGCGCATCCGCGGCGCGAGGCTCGACCTCTTCCACGCGCTCCATTACGTGCTGCCCGCGGCGATCGGCACGCGCGCGGTGGTGACCGTCCACGACCGCATTCATCTCGACTTTCCGGGCGACGGGGCGCCGCCGCTCCGGTATCCCTACGCGCGGATCATGCTCGCGCGGGCGCTGGCCCGCAGCCGCGCGGTCATCACCGCTTCCGAGGCGGTCCGCCGCGAGCTCGCCGAGCTCTCCCCCGCGCACGCCGGGAAACTCGAGTCGATCCCGCACGGAGTCGCCCCGGCATTCCGGCCGGACGTCGCCGGAGAGGATCTCGCGCGCGTGCGCCGGCAGCACGGTCTTCCCCCCTCCTACGCGCTCTATCTCGGCGGCGCGAAGCCGCACAAGAACCTGCCGCGCATCCTCGAGGCGTTCCGGAACGCCCGCGCGGGAGACCTCTCGCTCGTGCTCGCGGGACCGCTTCCGCCCGCGAGCGCCGCCGAACGCGGGGAACCGCGCGTCCGGCGGATCGGATTCGTCGACGAGGCGGACCTGCCGGCGCTCTACCGCGGCGCGGCGTTCCTCCTCTACCCGACCCTCGCCGAAGGCTTCGGCCTTCCGCTCCTCGAGGCGATGGCCTGCGGCGTCCCGGCGATCGTTTCCGACATCCCGGTCTTCCGGGAGATCGCGGGCGACGCCGCCCGGCTCGTCGATCCGCAGAGTCCCGCCTCGATCGCGCTCGCCGTCGAGGAGCTCGCGGCCGACCCGCGCCTCCGCGCCGAGCTCGCGCAGCGCGGCCTGGTCCGCGCCCGTTCGTTCTCCTGGACCGCCGCGGCCGCGCGCACGCTCGCCGTCTACCGGCGCGTGCTGGAGGCGCGGTGACGCTGCCAACGGGATCGCCGGGCATTGCCGCGAGCCACGAGCACGCCCTCCCCGGGGCCGTTCGCGATCCGAGCTCCGCGAGGTCGCGAACCCCGGCTTCGGGCCGGGGGCGCCGGACCCGTCGAGGGCACACGAGGCCGCGAGCGAAGCGAGCCGCAGCGCTACTTCTCCCGGCGGGAGAAGGTGGCGGCCAACGGCCGCCGGATGAGGGAGGGCGAGCGGCGCAGGCCCGATCGCGGAAAGTCTCCGCGCCGGGACGAAAGCGCAGCGCCCTCCGGGCGCAAGCCCCGGTACGGAGGAGGTCCGCGACTTGAAAGGCCGCCAGCGGTCGAGCGCGTCCGCGCGAGCCGTGCGGCCGTGAAAACGGCCGTCGTCCACGACTGGCTCACGGGGATGCGCGGCGGCGAGCTCGTGCTCGAGCAGATCCTCGATCTCGTCCCCAATCCGCGAATCTTCACCCTCTTTCACTTCCCCGGCACCGTCTCGGAACGGATCGAGAGCGTGCCGATCGTCCCGTCGTTCCTGCAGCGCGCCGCCACGCCGCGGAGCTACCGTCATCTCCTTCCCTTCTTCGCCGCCGCCATCGAGTCGTTCGACCTCTCCGGGTTCGACCTCGTCGTCTCGTCCTCGCACTGCGTCGCCAAGGGCGCGATCGCGCCGCCGGGCGTCCGACACCTCTGCTACTGCCACACGCCGGTCCGCTACGCCTACGGACAGTTCGACGCGTATTTCCCGAAGGGCGCCACCCGCGCCCGCGCCGTGAAGAAATTCTTCGTCGGGCGGCTTCGCCGGTGGGACCGCCGGACGGCGGCGCGTCCCGACCGCGTTCTGGCCAACTCGACGGCCGTCGCGGAACGGATTCGGAGCGCCTGGGACCGCGACGCGGCGGTCGTCTTTCCGCCGGTCGACGTCGAGTTCTTCACTCCCGGCGGCGAAGCTCCGGAAGAATACGCGCTCTGCGTGGGCGCTCTCGTTCCTTACAAGAAATTCGACGTCGCGATCGAGTGGTCGCGCCGGACGGGGCGGCCGCTCCGCATCGTCGGGTCGGGTCCGGAGGAAAGACGGCTCCGCGAAATCGCTCCGGGCTCCGTTTCATTCGAGAGCGGGCTTTCGCGTGAAACCCTGCGGGAGCGATATCGGCGATGCGCGTTCTTCCTGCAGCCCGGCGAAGAGGACTTCGGGATCGCGTCGGTGGAGGCGCAGGCGTGCGGACGTCCCGTCGTGGCGCTCGGGCGCGGAGGCGCGCTCGACGTTCTCGCCACGCCGGAGATGGGCGCGACGTTTCCCCAGCCCGCCCCGGAACACATCGTGCAGGCGATTGACTCCCTTTCCCTTGTGGGCTTTAATCGCTCGGGCGCCGTCGAAAGCGCCCGCCGGTTCTCGCGTGAACGTTTTCGGGCGGACTTCAGCCGGGAAGTGCAGAAACTGACGCCATGATCAAACAGAACGTCCGGCGCCAGGCGTCGGTGCTCATCGCCGCGGACGTCGCGGCGACCCTCCTCGCGCTCGTGGCGGCGTGGTTCCTGCGCTTCCGGCTCGGCGTCATCCCCGTCACCAAGGGGGTGCCGGGAAGCGCGCCGTACTGGCGGCTGATCCCGATCCTCGCGTTCCTGTGGCCGGTCGTCTATTCGTTCCACGGGCTCTATCGTCCGCGGCGGGGCCGTTCCCGATCCGAGGAGGCCTTCGTCATCCTCACCGCCACGGCGCTCGCGGTCGTCCTGCTCGCCGGGATCGCGACGTTCTATCGCGCCTTCTCCTATTCGCGTCTCGTGCTCGTCATCTTCTTCCTCTGCGACGTGCCGTTCGTCGTCGTCGCGCGGCTGCTCGTGCGGTCGCGGTGGCAGGCGAAGTGGCGAAGCGGGATCGGCGTCAAGCGCGCGGTCGTCGTCGGCGCCGGACGGCTCGGGAAGTCGGTCGTCGACCGGCTCGTCGATCACCCCGAGGCGGGAATGGCGGCCTGCGCGATGCTCGACGACGATCCGGCGCGGCACGGGGCGAGCTATCGCGGCGTCCCGATCGGCGGGCCGACGACGGCCGCCGCGTCATGGCTGTCGCAGGGAAGGGCCGATACGGTCTTCATCGCGCTCCCCCTCGAGGCCCACCGCCGGACGCTCGAGATCGTCGCCGCGGCCGCGCGGGCGGGAGGCGAAGTGCGCGTCGTCCCGGACCTCCTGCAGCACATCACGTTCCGCGCGGGGCTGGAGGATTGGGACGGCCTCCCGGTCGTGCACTTGACCGAGACGCCGGTCTCGGGCTGGTCGGGGCTCGTGAAGCGCTTCCTCGATCTCGCGCTCTCGCTCGGCGGGATGCTGGTGCTCCTCCCTCTCCTGCCGATCGTGGCCCTCATCATCAAGCTGACCGACGGCGGTCCCGTTCTCTACTCGCAGGAGCGGATGGGGCTCGACGGCCGGCCGTTCCGGATGTGGAAGTTCCGGACCATGCGGGTCGACGCGGAGGAAGAGACGGGCGCCGTCTGGGCGACGCCCGACGACCCGCGGCGCACGGCGATCGGGAGTTTCCTGCGACGCTGGTCCTTTGACGAGCTGCCGCAGCTCTACAACGTCCTCCGGGGAGACATGTCGCTCGTCGGACCGCGGCCGGAGCGGCCCGAGTTCGTGGCCGAGTTCAAGGAGAAGTTCCCCCAGTACATGCTGCGCCACCGGGTCCGGTCCGGGATGACCGGCTGGGCGCAGGTGCACGGATGGCGCGGGAACACGAGCCTCGCCAAGCGGATCGAATACGACCTCTTCTACATCGAGAACTGGACGCTCGCGCTCGACGTGCGGATACTCTGGATGACGCTCGTGAAGGACCTCCGCGCCAACGCGCATTAATCAGCCGGCGCGGACCATGCATCGAGCCGGTCCGCCTCCGCTCTGCGGAGCTACGGCGCGATCGGCCTGTGAGATTGCGCGCACCGAATCGGCCGTCGATGCCGAAAGGATCGCGCCGAAGCTTCAGCGAAGGCGGAGCGCGCGCGTGCGCCGCGACCCGCGCCCTTATCGTACGCTCGTCGGTACGCCGCGGCCGCGGGTCGGACGCCCGCATCCCGCCGGGCTCGCGCCTGGCTGCGCTTACGAGTCGTTCTCAACTGATGAGGCTCTCCGTAGAATCACCGCAGTTTGACCGGCGCGGACCAGGGGCCGTTC
>DATFVB010000137.1 GCA_035260525.1 Thermoanaerobaculia bacterium | reverse complement strand
CAAGCCGCATTCGCCCAGGCTTCGGCGGATCGCACCAGAATCCCATGGAGTTCCCGTCATCGAAGAAGGGCTGCCGCGCTGCGACTCGCACCGCGGGAGCGGAAGCGCGGCGAGGGGGTGTCCGTCAGCGCGGTCGAGTCGCTCGTTCGGCTTGCAGTGCGGAACGCTCACCCACGTGAGCGCGGAGCACGCAATCCTGAGCGAAGCGGCCTGCCGCGCCGACTTGTCGCGCCGAAGCTTTAGCGAAGGCGGAAGCCTCGGCGAAGGCGTACCGAAAGCTGTACGTCGAGCCGCCCGCCAATCGCACGTGCCCGCCCGGCTCGATGCATCGCCGCGCCAGCGGATAGACTTCGCCTCGATGTCCCTCCGCAAGTCCACGCGGGTCTGGCTCATCCTGACGGCGGTCGCCGTGGCGATGGTCGCCGCGGGCGACCGGATCGGACAGGATTCCCCGTTCACCCCGCTCGGCATTCTCCTCCTCTGCGTCGCGGGCGTCGTCCTGCTCGTCCGCGTCGCCCGGCTGCTCGCCCGCAAGCTCTTCTACCGCCTCTCCTGGCGGCTCGCGTTCTCGTATTTCCTGATCGGCGTCCTTCCGATCCCGATGGTCGCCCTCCTCATCACGATCGCTGCGGACATGACCGTCGGCCAGTTCGAAGTGTTCCGGGTGGACGGGGGGATCCGGGAGCTCGGGTCGCGGATGCTCGCGGGACAGATCCCCGGGGTCCGGAAGGCGGAGATCCGCGACGGCGTCGTCGCGACGTCCGATATCGCCGCGCTGCCCGCGGGCGAGCGCGCGCCGTCATGGGTTCGACTGCTCGGAGAGCCTCGCTTCGTCGGCGCCTCCCGGGCCGAGTTCCTCGCCGTCGCGGTTCTGTCCGAGTCGGGCGCCGCGGTGTCGGCGGTTCCCGTGGACGATCTCTTCTACGCGCGGCTCGCGGAGCTCTCGGGCGTCGCGCTCCTGCCGCTCTCGCGAAACGCCAGCGCGCGGTCCCGCGGGGGCGCCATTCATATCGAGGTCGACCCGGCCGACCGGAGCCGCCGTGTCGGCCTCCAGACGGCGCGGGCGGACGAGTTCATCTATCCCCCGCAGGCGATTCCGCAGGATCACTCCTCCCATCCGCTGAAGGTCGTCTCGTGGGTCTACACCTCCCGTCCGATCCTCGGCTCGGCCGGAGAAGGGGCGGAGGCGCGCACCCTGGCCGCGTTCACCCGGCTGTCGTGGAGCCGCGCCTTCGGCGAGCTCTTCGAACAGGGGGCGATCGAGCAGAAGAACTCGCGATGGCCGATCATCGCGCTGATGGCGCTCGGCGGCCTCCTCCTCGCCGTCTACCTCGTGGCGCTCCTGACCGCGTACCTCCTGATCCGCACGATCACGAAGACCGTCAACCGGCTCACGAAAGCGACCGGCCACATCGCCGCCGGGGACTTCTCGGTGCGGATCGCGACGAAGGCACACGACCAGGTGGGGGACCTCGCCCGCTCCTTCGACCTCATGGCCGGCTCGCTCGAATCGACGCTCCAGGACCGCGCCGCGCGCGAGCTCCTCGACCGCGAGATCGACCAGGCTCGGCTGATCGCGCAGAAGCTCCTGCCGGCGCCGGGCGCGGCCGTCCCCGGACTCGACGCCGACACCTATTTCGAGCCCGTCGCGCGGATGGGAGGTGACTACTACGACTTCCTGGCGACGCGCGACGGGAAGACGGCAGTCGCGATCGGCGACGTCTCGGGGCACGGCCTCCCCACCGCTCTCCTCGTCGCGACGGCGAAGGCGGCGCTCGCGACGCTGCTGGAATCCGGCGAGAGCGGCGCCGCGCTCTTTTCGAAGATGAACGCGCTCCTCTTCCGGTCCACCGACACCCGCAACTACATGACGCTCGCGCTCGCGGTCCTGGTGGGCCCGGGAGAGATCTCGCTCACCAACGCCGGGCACCCGCCGCCGTACCGGATCTCCGGAAGCCGCGTCGAGCCGCTCGAGCTCCCCGCGTTTCCGCTGGGTATCTTCGCCGCGCGCGAGTTCCCGACGCGCACCTTCGCGTTCGCGCCCGGCGACCGCCTCGTCTTCTACACGGACGGCATCATCGAATGCCGCGACGCGGCCGACGACGCGTTCGGGTTCGAGCGGTTCGAAAAGATCCTCGCCTCGCACGCGGCCGACCCGCTCCCGGCGCTGCGGCAGGCGATCCTGGACGGCGTGCGGGAACACTGCTCCTCCGCGGTCGCCGACGACGACCGCACCCTGGTTCTCTGCGAGCGTTCGGCGTCGCCGGACTGACCCGGCGCGCCGGAGTTTCCGGTAAGATCCCTCGCGCTCGATGCTCGACGAACATTCGCTCGACGGCCCACGGCGCGGCGCCGCTCGCCGGCGGCTCGCCGCCCTCCTCGCGCTCGCGCTCGGCGCCCGGGCCGTTTTTTCGACCGCGGCGCTCGCCGCGGCGAGCGACCCGTCGAACGTCCCGCCCGACGCGGACGAGCCCCCGGCCGCGTCCGTCACCGAGATCGTCGTCGTTTCGGCGACGCGCGTCGAGAGGTCGGTCGCGGACGTGCCGCTCTCGGTGACGGTCGTCGGACCGGAGCAGATCGAGCGTCTCCCCGCTCGGACGACCGACGACCTCATCCGGACGATTCCCGGCGTCAACATGCCGCCGGGCACCAGCACCTACTACTTTCCGACGACGCAGACGTTCTCGATGCGGGGGACGGGCGCCCGCCGGGCGCTCGTCCTCGAGGACGGCGTCCCCGCGACGGATCCGTTCAGCGGCGCGATCGAGTGGAACAAGATCCCGCTCGTCCGGCTCGAACGGGTCGAGGTCGTGCGCGGCGGCGGCGCGAGCGTCTTCGGCAGCCAGGCGCTCGGCGGCCTCGTCAATTTCGTGACCCGCCGCGCCGAGAGCGACGGCTTCGAGGCGGATGCCGGGTTGGGCTCGTACGACTCGCGTCACGCGGACTTCGACGCCTCCCGGATGTTGACGAGCGAGCTCGGCATCGGCGCCGACGGCGCGTGGTTCCAGACCGACGGCTTCCAGCACGAGTCAGCGCGCGACCGCGGGGCCGTGGACATCCCGATGGCCGCGCGCCACGCGAACGGCCGCCTGCATGCCGACTGGCGCGACGGCGACGCGAGCGCCGGCGTCTCCGCCTCGGCGTCGAACGAATACCTTTCGCTCGGCACTCCCCTGTCGAACCAGAACCGTCAGATCGAGGATCTCGCCGCCCGCGCGGATTTCCCGGCGCTCGCCGGGAAGCTCGCCGCCTCGGCATATTTCCAGCACGAGCACGTCGCCTACGACAACTCCGCGTTCTTCGCCGGACAGGGCCGCAACGCCGAGTTCCGCGCGAATCACCACGAGGAGCCGATCCAGTCGCTCGGCGGGTCGCTTCTCTGGTCGAGGGAGGGAACGGGGCTGCTCCCCTTCCTCGCGGCCGGGGTCGATCTCCAGTCCATCCGGGGAGACGACCGCGCCGACAATTTCACGCCGGCCGGCGCCGTGACGCAGCGCCTGGTCGCGGGAGGCCAGCAGGCGTTCACGGGGCTCTTCGTCGAGGCGAGCTACGTCCCGGGCCCGTCGGTCGAGTTCCTCGCGAGCGCCCGCTGGGACTTCTGGCGCAACTTCGACGGCCACCAGACCGCGCGGCCCGGCGATTCGGCGCGGATCGCGTCCCGGACCGACGACCGGTTCGACCCGCGCCTTTCCGCGAGGGTCGCGGTGGCGCCGGGGCTCGCGCTGCGCGCGGCGGCGTACCGGTCGTTCCGGGCGCCGACGCTTCGCGAGCTGTACTACCAGACCCTCGCGAAAACGCAGCAGACCCTGTCGAATCCCGATCTCGGCCCCGAAGAATCGTGGGGCGGCGAGATCGGAGCGGACTTCACCCGCGGCGCCTGGAGCGCCGCCGCGACCGCCTTCGCGTCCCGCATCGAAAAGATCATCGGCCAGGTCGAGGTCGCGACCGGGCCCCCGCGCGTCCTCGAGTCGTTCAACGTCGGAGACGCCCGGGCCGAGGGGATCGAGGCGTCGCTCGACTGGAAGCCCTCCGCCCTCTGGGCGCTCCAGGCGACGTACGCCTACACCGAGTCGAAGGTGGTCGGAAGCGCGCTCGACCGGGCTCTCGTCGGAAAGTGGATCGCCGGCGTGCCGCGCAACGCGGCCGGGTTCTCGGCGTTGTGGCACGACGCGGCCGGCCGCAGCGCGACGCTCCGCGCCCGCTCCTACTCCCGGCAGTACGTGGACGCGTCCAACCGGCTGGCGCTCGATCCCGCCGCGATCTTCGACGTGGAGGCCTCTCATCCGTTGTGGGGCGGCGCGTCGCTCTCGGTCTCCTGCAACAACCTGTTCGACCGCCGGTACATCGCCGACCTCTCCTCCGGGCGCCGCATCGGGGACCCCCGCGTCTTCCTCTTCGCCCTCCGCTGGAGCGTCGGATCCCGCTCGCCCCGGCCGCCCGCATGACCTCCGGCACGCGCGGGACGCGGACCGGCGCCGGGGTCCTGGCCATCGCGCTCCTGCTCTTGCCGGCGTGCCGCCGCGCGGCTCCGTCCCGGCTCGCGGAGATCCGCATGGCGAGCGTGCCCTATCTGTCGTTCGCCCCCCTGTTCATCGCCGAGGAGGAGGGCGATTTCCGGCGCGAGGGGATCGCGATCCGCTGGACCGCGCTCGAAAGCAACACCGAGGCGACCGCAGCGCTCGCCGCCGGACACCTCGACGCCTCCGGCGGCGTGCTCTCGATCGGCGACCTCCGGGCGATCGAGAGCGGCGCCGGTTTCCGCGTCGTCGCCGACAAAGGACACGAAGAGGCGGCAGGCTGCGGGTTCACCGGGCTCCTCGTCCGTCCCGGCTTCCCCGCGCGCGGCGGGCTCCCGCGGGCCTCCGATCTCGCCGGGGCGCGGGTCCGCGTGATCCCCCTGACCGAGATGGATTTCCTGCTCGACCGCTTCCTCGCGCGCGAAGGCGTGCCTCCCTCCGCGATCCGGAAGGTCTCCGTCCCCGCCGCGGTCGTCGGACGGGCGTTCGCCAACGGAGCGGTGGACATGGCGCTGATCGGCGATCCCGAGCGAACGCGGCTGCTCTCCTCGGGAGACGCGCGCCTGTGGATGCCGGCGACCGATTTCCTTCCCGGCTTCCAGCTGGCGTACATCGTGTTCGGCCGGCGCCTCCTCGGCCCGGCCCGGCCTCTGGGGGTGCGCTTCCTGAAGGCGTACCTGCGCGGGATCGCCCGGTACCGGGCGGGGAAGACGCCGCGCAACGTCGAGATCCTCTCGCGGCGGACCGGCCTCGCTCCGGCGCTCGTCCGCGATTCCTGCTGGGTGCCGGTTCGCGCGGACGGCGAGATCGTCCCGACGACGCTCGACGCCTTCCAGGAGTGGGCCGTCGCGCGCGGCGCGATGAAGCAGCCGATCCCCCTCTCCCGAATCTGGGATCCGGGACCGCTCCGGCAGGCGCGTCTCGCGGCGCGGGGAGATTGACGCCGTGCCGGTGCGCCTCCGCAACCTCTCGCACGTCTTCCCGGGCGACGGCGAGCCCGTCGCGGCCATCGACGATCTCTCGTTCGAGATCGCGAACGGCGAGTTCGCGTGCGTGGTCGGTCCGAGCGGCTGCGGAAAAACGACGCTCCTCCGGATCGTCGCCGGGCTTCAGCTCCCCTCCGGCGGCGCCGCCGAGGTCGACACGACGGCCGGCCCCGGTCGCCCTCCGACGGCGATGGTCTTCCAGGATCACGGCCTCTTCCCATGGATGACCGTCGCCGACAACGTAGCCTTCGGCCTCGAGCGCCGGGACGTTCCCCGGGACGAGAAGCGCCGGATCGCCGCCGCTTTCCTCTCGCGGATCGGCCTGAAGCGTTTCCTCGACCGGTTTCCTCACGAGCTGTCCGCCGGGATGCAGCAGCGCGTGGGCATCGCGCGCGCGTTCGTCTCGGACGCTCCGGTGCTCCTGATGGACGAGCCGTTCGGCGCTCTCGACGCCCAGACCCGCCTCCTGCTCCAGGAGGAGCTGCTCGCCCTCTGGACGGCGTCGCGAAAGACCGTCCTCTTCGTCACCCACGACATCGAGGAGGCGATGCGCCTGGGGGACCGCATCCTGGTGCTCTCGGGACGCCCCGCGCGGCTCCGCACGTCGATGACGATTCTCCTGCCGCGGCCGCGCGGCGAGGAGTCGCTCGCGAGCCCCGAGGCGCTCGAGATCCGGCGTGCCGTCTGGGAGCTCCTTCGGGACGAGGCCAGGCGCGAGCTGGAGGCGGCCCGATGACGCGTTCGCGCTTCGCCGGCCTTCCCGCCCTCCTTACGGCCGTCGTCGTCGCCGGTGTGGCGTGGCAGATCGCCGCGCGGCATTTCTCCCGAGGCGCGGCGATCTTCTTCCCCCCGCCGAGCGCGATCCTCGCCGCGCTCGGACGCCGCGTCGCCGACGGCACGCTCCCCGCGGCCGCCGGAATCACCGCCGCCCGCGTCCTCGCCGGCGTCGCGCTCGCGTCGCCGCTGGCGATCGGCCTCGGGGCCCTCGCCGGATGGTCGGTCTCCGCCCGCCGGACCCTTGACCCGGCGCTCGCGGCCGGACACGCGATTCCGAAGATCGCCGCGCTCCCCCTGTTCCTCGTCGCGCTCGGGATCGGCGAGACCGCGCGGGTGGCGCTCGTCGCGGTGTCGGCGTTCTTTCCCCTGGCGATCAACACGATGGCCGGAGTGGCGGAGATCAGCCCCGTCCATTTCGAGGTCGCGCGGCACTACGGAGCGTCGCGCGCGCGGACGTTTCGACGCGTCGTCCTCCCCGGCGCGCTGCCGCTCATCCTCGTGGGCCTCCGGCTCGCGCTCACGATCGGGCTCGTGATCACGATCGCGCTCGAGCTCGTCGCCGCCAACGACGGACTGGGCTCCTGGATCTGGCGCGCCTGGCAGACTTTCTCGATCGACGATCTCTGGGCCGGGCTGGTCGCGGCTTCGCTCTTCGGCATCGCGATCCAGGCGCTCCTGGCCGCCGCGAGCCGTCGCCTCGTTCGATGGAGGCCGGGGAGGACCGTGTGAGCGGGACGCCCACGTTCGTCGAAGCGTTCGAGCGAGTCGTCGCCGGCCGCCCGGAGGCGCCGGCGTTCCTCGGCCGGCGCGAGGTCCTTTCCTTTTCCGAGCTGGACCGCCG
>DATFVB010000136.1 GCA_035260525.1 Thermoanaerobaculia bacterium | reverse complement strand
CTCGACGGAATCGAGGAACCCGCGGATCGTTTCGCCGTTCTCCTCGAGCGTCAGCCCCAGAACGGTCAGGCCGCGCTCGCCGTCCCTTCTCTCGAGGGCGTCGAAGAAATGGAAGCTTCCGCGGCAGGGCGCGCACCAGGTCGCCCAGAAATCGAGGACGACGACGCGTCCCCGAAGGTGGAGCGGCACGGGCTCGCCGTCGAGGTCGAAGACGGCGAGATCGTCGAGCGTGGCGGGCGCGCCGTCGCGGGGGCGGGCGCGGCCGAACCGGCGCCGTGCGCCGGCGCGGAGGGCGCGAGGAGCCCGCCGAACGCGGCGAGGAGCGTCAGGGAAGCGCCGAATCGATTCACGGGCGGGAGACTCCTTTCCGGACGGCGGCGCGCCGCGCGGGGCGGGACGCCGCCAAATCGTTTCGCCGTTCCCGCCGCGACGGGTCCGGCCGGCCGGCCGTGACGGGCAGGAGGGCGAGGACCAGCGCGGCGACCGCGGGGAGCCGCCGACGGAAGGTTCTCGGACAAGGAGCCCGGCGCGGATCCACGCCGGAAAGCTAGCGATCCCGACCCAAATGCAGGATGTACGCCGCCGTCAGGCCGCGTCCGGCGCGATGCGGAGCTCGGCGACGAACGTGCTCCCGGCGGGAGAGGTCTCGGCGAGGCGCGCGTCTCCGCCGTGCATCTGCGCGATCGACCGGACGATCGCGAGGCCGAGACCGGCGCCGGCGCCGGACCGTCCGCTCACGCCGCGGTAGAACCGCTCGAAGATCCGATCCCTCTCTTCCGGCGGGACCCCGGGGCCCTCGTCCCGCACGCGGATCGACGTCACGCCGTCGCGGTCGGCGAGCTCCACCCGGACGCGGCCGCCCTCCCGCGTGTGCTTGACCGCGTTGTCGAGGAGGTTGAGAACCATCCGGTGGATCAATTCCTCGTCCCCGCACGCCAGCCGCTCCGGCGAGGGCGCGACTTCGATCCGGACGTTCCGGGATTCGGCGCGCGTGCGCATCGCGCGCGCGGCGCCCGCGACCGTCTCGTCGAGGTAGAACCGGGATCGCCGGACCGGATAGTCGCCGGCGTCGCTCCGCGACACCAGAAACAGGTCTTCCACGATCTGGGAGAGCTTCCGTGAGGTCTTCTGGACGACCTCCAGGGCGGCGCGGTACTCCTCGGCGGCCCGGCCGGGCCGGGACAGGGCGACGTCGGACTCCGCCTGGAGGATCGCGAGCGGCGTGCGGAGCTCGTGCGAGGCCTCCGCCATGAAACGGCGCTGGGAGGCGAACGCGCTCTCGAGCCGTTCGAGCAGGCCGTTCAGGGTCCCGGCGAGCTGCCCGAGCTCGTCGCGGGGGTGCACGACCTCGATCCGCTCGCCGAGGCTCGATGCCCCGATCCGCCGGGCCTGACGGCTCATTCGCACGACCGGCGAGAGGCTCTTTCGTGCGAGCACGTAGCCGCCCGCTCCGGCGGCCAGCAGCGCCAGGGGGATACCGGCGAAGAGCGCGGTCGCCGCGGCGCGGAGCCGGCGGGTCTGGTCCTCGAGGTTGCGCGCGACGACGGCGACGAAGGGCGTCGACACGACGGTGACGGGAAACGCGAACGCGCGGATGCCGCCGCCCGGCGAGCGGCCCTCGACCGTGAACGTGCCGCGCGCGCCCGACGCGACCCGCCGGGCGAGGGCGTCGCGGTCCGACGCGGAAACCTCGCGCGACCGCGAGGCCGCGGCCAGGCCTCCCGCGGCGTCGAAGACGAAGATGGCGCGGTCGCTGTAGCGGAAGTCGAGAGGCACGGTCCGCGAGAGCCCCCCTTCCCCGAGCGCCGACCGGCCGAAGGCGGCGGAGAGCTCGTGCGCGGTGTCCGCCAGCGAGGCGTCGTTGTCGGCGCGGATCGCGCGCGCGATCGCGAGGTAGCTCACGGTCGAGAAGGCCACGAGCACCACCGCGAGGAGGGCGCAATACCAGAGCGTCAGGCGGGCGCGAACGGTCGGGCCCACGTCAGTTCCGCACGTCCTCCAGCATGTATCCCGCGCCGCGGACCGTGTGGATGAGCTTGCGGTCCGAGACCTTCTCGATGTTGCGGCGGAGCCGGTTGACGTATACCTCGATCAGGTTCGAGAACGCGTCGAACTCGTCGTCCCAGACGTGATCGGCGATCTCCGCGCGCCCGACGATTCGCCCGGCGTTGCGCGCGAGATACTCGAGCAGCGAGTATTCCTTCGTCGTCAGGGAAATCGGCGTGCCATCGAGCCGGACGCGGTGGGAGCGCGTGTCGAGCTCCAGCGCCCCCACGGTGAGCACGGGCGCGTGCGTCAGCCCTCCGCGGCGCAGGAGCGCGCGGAGCCGCGCGAGGAGCTCGTCGAACTGGAACGGTTTCACCAGGTAGTCGTCGGCGCCGGCGTCCAGGCCGCCGACGCGGTCCGCCAGCGCGTCGCGGGCGGTCAGCATGAGGATCGGCACCATCGCGCCGTCGGCGCGCAGGCGCCGGCAGACCTCGAACCCGTCCGGGGGCGGGATGAGCACGTCGAGGACGATCGCGTCGTAGTCGGCGAGCCCGGCGTGGTACAGGGCGTCTTCGCCGGTCGAGACCACGTCCACGGCGTAGGAGCTCTCGGTCAGGCCGCGCCGGATGATGCGCGCGATCTGGGGGTCGTCTTCGACGAGCAGGATGCGCATCGCGAAAGCCTAGCGAGACCGGATGAACGGAAGATGAATTTCCGTGTCCGCCGGTAGACTGGGCTGCGTCCGATCCGGGAGGATGTCCATGAGCCCTCGCCGCCGCTTTCCAAAGCTGCCCGCCGCTGTTCTTGCGGCCCTCGCCGTTTCCGGTATCGCGGCGGCGCAGCAATCTTATCCGACGTTTCGCGTCGCCGTCTTCGGCGACGCGAATCTCGGCTACTCGACGCGCGCCCATTCGACCGAGCTCGAGCTCGGCGAGCTCGATCCGTACGCCCAGGTCCGCTTCTCGGAGGACTGGTCCGCGATCGCCGAAGCGCTCTTTCAACGCATCGAGCGAGGGTCGAGCGCCGATCAGCCGGGGAAGCATTCCGTCGAGCTCGATCTCGAGCGTCTCTTCGTCTCGTGGAGCCGTTCGGACGCGCTGAAGCTCCAGGTAGGCGAGGTCAACAGCGGGATCGTCGAGTGGAACGAGCGCGAGCAGGCTCCGCGGTTCCTGCAGACCCCGGTGGACGTCCCGTCGATGGCGCTCCGTCCCGAGCAGGGCGGGGCGTGGCCGCTGCACCTCGTCGGCGCCTGGGCGTCGGGAAACGTTCCGGGGACCGCCGGCCTCCGGTATGGGGCCGGGATCGGCGCCGGCCGCGGGAGATCGCGCGAGGACGTGACGTTGACGGGCGCCGCGTCTCCGGCCGCGCTCGCATCCCTGTCGTTTTCTCCCGCGGCGGTCACGGGTTGGACGATCGGGGGGGCGGCGTTGTTCGACCGAATTCCCGCGCCGGAGGGGACGTACCGCGAGATCGACGAGACGCTCTCGACGAGCTTCGTGCGCGGGCCGCTCGAGCTCCGGGGCGAATGGGGCCGCATGGAGCACCGCCTCTCGAGTGAAACGCACGTCACGACCGGGTGGTACGCGCTGCTTTCGTGGCGCCTGGCCGGCTCGCTCGAGTCCCTCCGCCCGTTTCTGCTCGTCGATCGCCTCGACGTCGCCGGCGGCGAGCCGTATCTCGCGGGCATCGCCGACCAGAGGGCCTGGTCGGCGGGCGTCCGTTGGGACGCGTCGCCGCACCTCGTCCTGAAGGTCGATTACCAGTCGCAGCGGGCGAGAGCCGCTGAGGAGGAGCGGCGCGCGCGCCTCCAGGTCGCCGTGGCTTTCTGATGCCCCGCCGGATCATCGCGGTCCTGCTCCTCGCGGGAGCGGCTCGGGCGGCCGCCCCGCCGCCGAAGGACGAGCTGGTCTTCGTCGCCGGCACCGCGCGGCCCCCGGCGGCGATCTCCTCGTCGGACCTCCGGCGAATCTACCTCGGCCGGACGACCCGCTGGCCCGACGGCCGACGGATCGTCCTCGCGGTGCGCCCGGCCGCGACGGCCGCCGGGCGGATCTTCTACGACCGGGTCGCGGGGATGTCGGAGATCGATTTCTCGCGCCTCTGGCTCGGCGTCCTGTTCCGCGGAGACGCGGAGACCGCGCCGCGTGTGATCCGCGACGCCGCCGACGTTCGACGCTTCCTCGCCCGGACGCCCGACGGGCTCGCGTTCCTGCTCTCGAGCGAGCTCGACCCGCGCGACTCCGCCCGGCGTCCGCTGCGCATCGACGGGCGAGACCCGGGGACCGCGGGATATCCGTACCTCGCGCCGGTCCCGTGACGGCGGCGGGAAACATTCCGCGGGCCGCCGCACGGCGCGCCGGGCTCAGCGGCCTCCGAAGAGCCGGCGAAACGTCAGCCCGACGCGCCAGCCGGAGAGCGCGTTGCGGGAGGCGAAATCGCGCCCTCCTTCCACGAGTATCTGGCTCCGTCGATCCCGGCCCAGACCGAGGTGCAGCGCGGCCCCCGCGCGAGCGCTCGTCGACCGCCGGTTGTGGAAGATCGTCCCGTTCTGGCGCGCATCCGACGCCGCGAGGAATCCGGCGGTCGCGAGCGCGTCGAGACGAAAGCTGTCGGAACGCACGACCGGGAACTGCGGCGCGATCTCGCCGAGCGCGCGGAACCAGGCCTTCTGGATCTCGAACGGCCTCCCGTAGTCGAAATCGACGCGCAGGCCGATCCGGGCTTTCCGGCCGAGCCCCGGAAGGAGCGACCAGTCGCTCCTCACGAAGACGCGGTCCTGCCCGTCCGAAACGGGAAGAGCGTCGGAGCCCGGCTGTTTCCGGGACTGGTAGCCCAAGCGAAGGAGACTGGTCGAAGCGCCCGGTCTCCAGTCGAGAAAGAGACCCGCTCCGGTGAAGCCCGAATCGGAGAGCGCCCGGCCGTTGGCGCAGCAATAGCGATTCTCGGCCCAGGTGCCGAGGGCCCCGAGAGCGAAGGAACGCGAGAGGCCGTACGTCACGGACGCGTCGAGCCTGTAGAGGTCGAGGGAACGGGCGATCTCGTTCCGGCTCCCATTCGCGTCGGCGTAGACCGGGTCGAGCCCCGCGTCGAACGATGCCGCCGCGGCGGCCTGCCCCGGCGCGGGAAGGGGAAGGCGGAGGACGAACTCCGGCGGGGATCCGCCGAAGGCGAGGGTCGAGGCGACGATCGCGGACACCGCTGCGAGCGCGGGCATCCTCCTCAAGGCCGGGCGAAGCGTTCCCGGACGTTCTCCAGGGGCGGCGTGGACGACGCGCAGGCGTCCCCGCCGGCGCCCGCCGCGACGGGCTTGACGAGCTCGAGCGAATCGAAGACGGCGCCGGCCGCGTCGTGGGCCTCGAGCAGCAGGGAGCCGCCCGCGATGCGCACGGTCACGTAACCGTAGACGCCGGCGAGGAAAGCCGAGAAGCTCTCCGGGTCGAAATTCGACAGCACGGATCCGCCGCCGCCCTCGACGACGTAGATCACGGGCGAGTTCGGCGGGCCGGAAACGCGGATCGGCTTCGAGCGCTCGTAGAGGTGCTCGTGCCCGGAAAAGACGACGTCGACGCCGTACTTCTCGAACAGGGGAGAGAGGACGAGCTGCTCGACGATGTTCGAGTTCTTCGACGTGAACGGCGGCTCGAAGACGGTGACGAACTTCCAGGCGGCCGTGCTCGTCCGCAGGCCCTTCTCGAGCCACCGGTACTGGTCCGAGTCCTCGCCGAACGGCGAGCTCTCGACGTCGAGACAGAAGAATTCCGCGTCCCCCTGCCGGAACGAGTAGAAGCGGGGGTCGGGCGTGAGTCCGTTTGCCGGCAGGTCGAAGACCTGGAAGAAGGGGGCCCCGCCGGCGGTGCGGACGTCGTGGTCCCCGAGGATCGGAAGGATCGCGTCCGCGGCGAGGAGCGGAGCGAACGGCCCGAAGAAATTGACGTCGTAGTCCTCGAGGCGGCCATCCGGATAGTCGACGTCTCCCACGTGAAGGACGAGATCGACTCCCTCGGCGGAGAGGGCGCCGGCGATCGCCGCCGGCACGACGCCGCCGGTCGTGTCGCCGATGACGCCGAACGAGACGTTTCCGTCCGACGGGCAGCGCGGCGCGCGAAAGCGATGGACCGGCGACGCGGCGGCTCCGTCGGCGAGGATGCGGTACTCGTAGAGGGCCCCGGCATCGAGGCCGGAGAGCGCGATCCGGTGCGAAACTTCCGCTCCCTCTTCTTCCGCGCTCCGCCAGCCCGGGACGGTCGCGGCGGGGAGGGGCGATTCGCTTTCGACGCGGTAAGTGCCTCCGGACGGAGCGGGCGGCGGCTCCCGCCGGTACTCGACGGCCCCGAGGTTCGCCGACGCGGTTTCCCAGACCACGGCAATCGTCTGGTCGTCGGGGCGCTGGAGATAGGGGCCGCGCGTGAGCGTCGCCGCCCCGAGAACGGACGGCGCTGCCATGGCCGCGAGGACGATCCAAACGATGCCTTCCCCGATGCGCCGCGACACGTTCGCGACGGTATTCCTCCCGACCTAAATGCCGGATGTACGGTTTCTGATGCGTCTGCACATTGAGGCCGGCCCCGCGATGTGCCACGCTTCCGAAAGGGGGTTTCCATGGAGCCAGTCGGTTGGGAAGTCGAGATGGAGGGACCGCTCGAGAAGGGAGTCGAGCGCGCGGCGGCGGCCCTCAAGGAGGAGGGCTTCGGCATCCTGACGCGCATCGACGTGCAGAAGGCGTTCGCCGAAAAGCTCGGCAAGGAATTCCGTCCGTACGTGATCCTCGGGGCGTGCAACCCGGCGCTCGCGTACCGGGCGCTGCAGCGGCGCGCGGAGGCGGGGCTGCTGCTGCCCTGCAACGTCGTCGTCGAGGAGGATCCTCCCGGGCGCTGCCGGGTGCGGGTCGTCAACCCGGCGGAGATGATGAAGCCGGGCGGGCTCGACCGCGATCCCGACCTCGCTGCCGTCGGCACGGAAGCGGACGCGAAGCTGAGAAGGGTCGTCGAAAAGCTGCGGTCCTCCGCGGCGTGAGCCGGGCGCCGATGGCGCAGACGATGGCGACGTCGACGCCTCCCGGTCCCGTTTTCTCCTCCCGTGCTCTCGAGCGATCCTGATGGGAGCGCGGAAACGGATGGAATAGCGGGTCGAGTTTCAGATGGGAACGCGGGCGGCCGTGACCACGAACCTCTTCGGCGCCGAACCGAGATAGTGAAAGGGATAGCAGGTGACGAGAGTCAGCGAGGCATGCGGGCCCGGTTCGAGCACGCCGACGTCGCCCGGGCCGACGACGGCGGTCGAGTCCACCCGGTACAGGGAGGAGACGCCTCTTTCGCCCGTGAGACGGATCTCGTCGTTGACACGGATTTCCGCCAGGGAGCGGAAGAACGTGTCGCGGTGGCCCGCCAGTCCGACGTTTCCCCCGTCCCCCGGAAACGCCGTTCCGGGAATGTGACCGACCGCCAGCCGCAGAGTCGATTCCGCTTCGCCTTCCGCGATGATCGCGGACAAGCCGATCCGCGGTATGTCGATGCGACCGATGGCCGTTCCGTCGGCGACGGGCGGGCGAGTCGGCGCCGGAATGCTCGCCGGGAGAGCCGTCCGGGTCTCGTGGCTCGAGAAGCGGCTTCGGTTGGCGTTCTGGTAGAGACGAGACTCGCCGAGCGTCCACGCGCACCAGCCCAGGAAGGCGGCGCCGATCGCGAGCAGCAGGTATTCGAGTGTTCTCATCGCGGTCCGCAAAAGAAGCGAGCCGGGACACGTGTCCCGGCCCGATCCATCGAACGTGAGTTCGCTACGCCATCCGGCGCGCGACGTGAAGGGCGGCCGCGGCGCCGAATGCGCCGAGACCGATCAGCCCGAAGAGCGGCAGAGAGCTGCCCGTTTTGGGCAGCGCGGTGGGCCGCGCCGCCGGAGTCGGGGCGGCCGCTTCGGCGGGCGCGGGGGCGGGTTGGTGGGTTTCCGCGGCCGGAGCGGGGGCTTCGGTCGCCCGGGTCTCGGTCTGCGCCTGAGTCGTTGTTTCGGCTCTCGCTTCCGCGATCCAGGTGGCCTTCCCGCTGGTGAACTCCTCGCCCCACTCGTCTCCCGGGTAGAACCACGTGCTCAACGCAGGATGGCCGTTGGCGGTCGTGAAGGTGAATTCGGTCTGCTCCGCCTGCTGCTGGTTGGTGTCCAGATTGCGGCGCAGTCTCATGGCGGTCACGGTCGCGAACACCTTTTTGTTGTTCTCGTCGGTGACCTGCACCTGCACCTTGCCGTTGGTGAAATCGTGGACCCGGAGCATGTAGACGCCCGGCTGCAGGATGGTGCCGGAGATCTCCGTCGGTTCGGAAATATTCAGCTGCGTCGTGCGCTGGACGGGCGTGCCCTGTGCCAGCAGCAGACTCGCGGATCCCAGGAATGCCGCGGAACAAAGGACCCTCTTCAAAGATTTCATTTCGTTTCTCCTCTACCCGCAGCATGGGCGCTCCCGGGCGCGCCGTCCAATCGTTACTTCCGTTCTCATTAAGACGATCGAACGATGATGTATCGCGGACGAGCTGCGGGACGAGGAGACGAACCCCGGCCCGACCGTCGGTCACCAGCGTTGACGGGCCGGCGCGAGCAGGACTCCCCCGAGGAGGAGGATCCAGGCGATGAGATGCGACCAGATCAGGAACAGCACCACGCTGCCGAGCGTGCCGTACAGCCGCGCCGCGCTCCACAGCACCGGGACGGCGAGGGAGAAACCCACGCTGGCGGCGATCCACCCCAGCGAGACCAGCAGCGCG
>DATFVB010000135.1 GCA_035260525.1 Thermoanaerobaculia bacterium | reverse complement strand
CGCGCACTGGCGTGCGCGGCGATCGGCGCGCTCGGCGCTGGATACCCTTCGGCCGAAAGCTTTCCGCGATGCGAAGAGCCCGTGGGCTCCGATCGCCTGCGTCGTCAACCATCGTCGCACGGGCTCTGCCATCGCGACCGTCTCCAGGCGCGGCAAGACGCGAGCCCGGTCCGTCGTCGCTCTGGCGAGCGGAGAGCGGGGCCCCAGATTCCCGTGGATTTCCGCATTCGCGGGAATGACAAAAAGAGCCGTACGGCGGCGGCGGCGCGGGCGGGACGCACTGTGTGCCGTCGCACTCGCGTGCTCGGCGATCCAACGCGTCCGACGGTGACGCGTCGTCCGCTGGATATCCGGCGCGTATCGTCCGCGCTCGCTCAATGCCGGGACGGAAGGACGGTTCTCAGTTGCGGCGCCGCCGAGGCGCGGCGAGGCGCGAGCCCGACGGGATGCGGGCCGCCGGCCGGCGCCTAAGGCGTACCGACGAGCGAACGTCGTGGCGACCGCCGGCGGCACACGCCCGGCCGGCTCGATGCAACGCCGCGCCCGCCCACCAGAAGATCACGGGACCATCGATGTCAGTTGACGCCACGACGAGGCGCGTCGAGGCGTGAGCCCGCCGGGATGCGAGCCGCCGGCCGGCCGCTAAGGCGTACGGAAGCGTACGTCGGACGGCCGGCGGCACACGCCCGGCCGGCTCGATGCATCGCCGCGCCTGCCCGCCAGAAGATCACGGGACCATCGATGTGAGTTGACGCCACGACGAGGCGCGGCGAGGCGCGAGCCCGCCGGGATGCGGGTCGCCGGCCGGCGCCCAAGGCGTACCGACGAGCGTACGTCGTGGCGACGGCCGGTGGCACGCGCCCGGCCGGCTCGATGCAACGCCGCGCCCGCTCCTAGAACCGGTAACTGAGGCCGGCGTCGGCGGTGATCAGCGTCCGATGCGGCTTCGTCTGCGGGAAGTGCGCCGTGATCCGTCCGACGACCGCGAGCGTGCGCCAGACCGTGAGCTGTGCGTCGACCCCCGCGTGAAGCCCCCAGACGGTCTCGTCCTTGTCGGCGGCGACCGCGAGGTCCCCGGCGGGAACACCCGGCCGAATCCGGTAGATCCCGACGCCCCCGAAGAGGCCCGACGTCCAGGCGGACTCGACGAAATCGTACGACGTCGACAGCAGGCCGTAGTCGATTCGGTCGCGCAGGTCCTCCGGGCCGACGACCGCCGTGTCACCGCTGCCGACGCTCTGGCCGGCGTTGTGCGCGGCGACGTTCATCCGCCCGACGGTCCCGCGCAGGACCACCTGTTCCTCGACCGCGTACTGGAGCCACAGGTTGACGTCGCTCCGGTCGAATTCGCTGAAACGGAAGTTCCGCTCGGCGGAGTCGACGAGGCCTCCCGACGCGCCGACGCCGAACACGGACGCCTGGGCGCGCGCGGCGCCGGACGAGAGCACGATTGCCACGAAGAACAGGGGCGCGATCCGGAGAATTCGCACGCGGCCTCCTTTGACGCGACGACTCTAACCTCCGCGCGGGAGGAGAATCAACGGCGACTGCCGGTATACGGCGCGCGGCGCGAAGGCGTCGCGCAACGGCGGGAGGGGGACTCGGATAGAATCCCGCCCGATGAGTGAGGCGCATCGCGCGGCACGCCCCGGAGAGGACGCGTGATCGCCGCCGTCCGACCCGTTCTCGAGCGCTTCTCGCAGTTCGTTTTCCCTCCCGCCTGCTGGGCGTGCGGCTCCGGACGCAGCCGCGCCCGCGAAGGGGGGATCTGCGCGGCATGCTGGGGCTCCCTTCCGCGCCCGGCCGGTATCCGGTGCGCGATCTGCGACCTGCCGATCGCCGCGGCCGGCGCCGACGAGCTGGAGCCGCCGCGCTGCGGCCGCTGCCTCGCCGATCCGCCCGACTACGATTCCCTCCGGTGTCCCGCCGTTTACGCGGGAGCCGCCGGAGAAGTGCTCAAGGCGTTCAAGTACGCCGGGGTCGACTATCTCGCTCCCGCGCTCGCCGGATTCATGGCCGGGGCGGCGGCCGCAGCGCCCGCCGACGCCGTGATCGCGCCGGTGCCGTCGACCCGCCGCGAGCGCCGCGGCCGCGGGTTCTTCCCCGCCGCGGAGCTCGCCGCCGAGCTCGCGCGCGCGACCGGACGGGGGCTCGCCCCGCGCCTGATCGTCAAGACGCGCGAGACGGAGCGCCAGGCGGGCCTCCCGCTCTCGCGGCGCGCCGAGAACGTCCGCGGCGCGTTCCGCGCGGGATCCACCCCGGCGCCGGTGCTCCTCGTCGACGACGTCGCCACGTCCGGGGCGACGCTCTCCGCCTGTGCCCGCGCCCTGAAGAGGCGCGGCGCGCCGCGCGTCGACGCCGTCGCGTTCGCGCGCGCCCTGCCGGAGGTCCCGTGAGTCTCTTCGACCGCGCCGTCGCGGCGAGCCTTCCTTTCGTGCCGTCGCCGGTCATCCGCAAGGTCGCTTCGCGCTACGTCGCCGGCGAGACCCTCGCCGACGCGCTCGACGCCGTGTCGCGGCTCAATCGGGAAGGAGCGTCGGCGACGCTCGACGTCCTCGGCGAGGACGTCACGCGGCGCAAAGAGACGCGGTTCTTCGTCGAGGAATATCAGCGGGCGCTCGCCGGGATCGCCGAGCGTCAGCTCGACTCGAACATCTCCGTCAAGCTCTCCGCGATGGGGCTGAAGTTCGACCCGGAGCTCGCCTGGGAGAACTTCCGCGAGGTCGCGGCGGACGCCCGCCGGCGCGGCAACTTCGTCCGGATCGACATGGAGGACTCGTCGGTCACCCAGGCGACGCTCGATCTCTTCCGCCGGGCCCGCCCGGAGTTCGACAACGTGGGAATCGTCCTGCAGGCCTATCTCCGGCGGACCCAGGCGGATGTCGCGCGCGCGATCGCCGAACGGTGGAGCGTCCGGATCTGCAAGGGTATCTACGTCGAGCCTCGGGAGATCGCCTTCCGAGATCCGGACCTCATCCGCCGCAGCTACGCCTATGCCGCCGACCGGATGCTCGAGGCCCGACTCCCGGTCGGGATCGCCACCCACGACGAGGCGATGGTTCTCGAGGCGCTCCATTCGATCGAACGGCACGGCGCCCGCCGGGAGGACTACGAGTTCCAGATGCTGATGGGGGTCGCCGTCGGCCTCCGGCGCCTCATCCTCCGGCAGGGGCACCGCCTGAGGGTCTACGTCCCGTTCGGAACTTCCTGGAAAGGCTACTCTTTGCGCCGGCTCAAGGAAAATCCGGCGATCGTCCGCCACGTGATCGCGGGGATGTTCCGGCGGGAGGGCGGCTTTTGACTTCCCTTTGGGTCCGGTATACGCTCCTCGCTGGATCGATATGAGCCGAGTACGCGGGTCCGGCTTGATCTTGGTTTTGTCGCTCGCCGCGGCGTCCGCCGCCTCGGGAGAGGCCGCCCCCGTGGCCGGAATCGTCAAGCATCTCCAGGTCCCCATCCCCGGAGCGCTCGTCTTCGTCTATGGCGTGTCGGACGCGCGCTTGAACCGCGCGCGCACCCAGCCGGACGGGTCGTTCCAGGTCGAGTCCGTGCCCGCCGGAGTCTACGACGTCATCGCCTACAAGACCGGCTTCTATCCGTCCCTGATCCGGCTGTGGCATCAGTCGACGCCCGCGGTCTCGACGATCGCGATCGACCTCGTCCCGGCGAAGGCCCCGGCGCTCGGCAAGAGCGAAGTCGACGTGTGGTCCTGGCGCGACCGGCTTCCCGCCGACGTCCTCCGCGAGATCACGTCCGAATCGGCGGCCGAGCCCTACCGAGCGACCGCGGCGGAACAGATCCGCCTGGCGCGGGTCGTCAACGGCGACGTCTCGAACCGCACGAACGTCGCGGGCTCGGGCGGGGGGTTCTCGCGGACCGAAGCGAACCTCTTCGGCAGCCTGCCCGGCGCGCTGCAGTACTCCTTCCGCGGCTCGTACGCGTCGCTGACTCCCGACCATGACGTTTCGCGCCTCGCGGAGGGAACCGCCCGCGACGGCGTTCTCCTGATCGCGGCTTCCCCCGACACCGGCCTCGCGCTGACCTACGCGGGACGCAACTTCGCGTCGCCCGACGGCGTGCCGGCCTCGCTCCAGCGGGAAGCGGTGCGATTCGACCACGAGTTCGAGACGGCGGGACGCATGGAATGGTCGGTGTCGCGGCGCTCGGACGACGGGTTCGACCGGGCGACGTCGGTCGCCGCGGAGCGGCTCCCGGCGGCGACGCGGCAGGACGAGATCCGCGGCCGGTGGTCGCGGGAAACCGAGGAAAGCCGCGCGGCGGTGACGCTCCAGGTGTACCGCCGCGCGCTCTCCGACTCCGTCGATCCGGGAGACCCGCGCCGCGGGTCTCTGCTCGACGCCGGCCTTTCGGCCGCCGCGGAGCGCTCGGTCGGCGGACCTGTTTCCGTGGGCGCCCGCGTGAGCGCCCGGGCCGGATCGGCCGGGTCGGTCGTCTCTCCCGGCGGCCTCGTCCGGCTGCGGCTCGGAAGCGACGCGTCGCTCGTGATCTCCGCCGCGCGCGGCGTGTCCTCCTCCCCCGCCGGAGTGCTCGCGGCGTCGGCGCCGCGCGTCGTCTCCGGCGACGAGTGGCAGACGGCCGTCTCCTCCGACGCCTCGGCGGCCCTCACCGTCGGGTCGGGGCGCGACGGCACGCTCGAGCTCCGCGCGAGCGCCTCCGACATCGCCGAGCCGCTCCGCCTCTACTTCGACGGCGATCTGCTGCTGGACGTCGGCAGCATCTATCTCTTCGATGGGAACCGGCTCGAAAAGCTTTCCGGATCGGCGTCCGCGCGACTTTCGGACCTCTTCGACGGAGCGGTCACGGCCGAGACCGGGTGGATCTCGGGGCGCCTCGCCGACTCCTCCCGGCAGGCGTTCGCGCTCGCGTCGAGCGACGGGAGCTACTATGCGGGCACCGCCTCGGTCACGCTGCGTCCCACGCGCACCGATGTATCGTGCGCCCTTCGCCGGGTCCGGCAGGTCCTGCAGGGCGACGCGTCGCGCGCCGAGAACTACTCCGAGATGTTCCGCGTTTCGGTCGGCCAGGACCTCACCGTCCTCGGCTTCGACCCGTTCGGCTCGGCCTGGCGGCTGATCGTCGCCTACGAGACGGACGCCACGCCGCTGGCCGATCCGGCCGTCGAGGAGACCGCGCTGCTGAAGCATCGCTTGATGGGCGGCCTTTCGGTCTCGTTCTGACCCTTGCGCGGGGCGCCCCGCCCCGGAGGATCCGACCCAAATCAGAACTTTCGCAGGGGAAAAGACTTCCAAAGTTTTGGATGTCATCCGAACGGTTGAATGAAACCGATTGAACCCCGGAACGCCCCGTCGTCAATCGTTTAAAAACACGCGACTTGCCGCGATCCGAATCGTCGGACCGATGGCACCCGCGTTGCTGAATGGTCTCGCCGAATGCGAGAGCTGAGGAAATTGCTCCTGGGAGCGGGTTTCCTCCTTTTTCTCGGAGGCGCTCTCGCCGTCGCGTTCCTTTCGTTCCAGCGCAAGATCGAGTCGTTTTCGCGGATCGAAATGAACGCGCGGGCGGGACGCGGCGAGATCGAGGTGATCACGCCGCCGGATCCGGAATCGACGGCGTCGACGCTCCGCGCCGGAGACCGGATCGTCCTCGTCGACGGGCAGCCCGTCGCCGGCCTCGCCGACCCGCTGGGCACGCTCTCGAGGCCTCCGTTCCCCCACGCGCTCGCCGTCGTCCGCGGCAACGAAGTCGCCGAAGCGGCCACCGGCGCGCCGGCGCCGCGCATCGACCTCCCGTACCTCTTCCTCGCGTTCGTCGGGATCCTCTACCTTCTGATCGGTCTCGTCACACTCGGCCGCGAGCGGACGACGGCGACCGCGCTTTTCACGCTCTTCTGCGTGAGCTCGTTCGCGATCGACGTCCTGACCCCGTCGGGCCCCGTCGACGGAATCTGGAAGACGATCTGGCTGGCGGAGGATTTCTACCGCGCTCTCGCTCCGGCGCTCCTCCTGCACTTCTTCCTCGTGTTCCCGCGTCCGGCCCGACGACGGGCGGCCGCGATCTACCTGCTCCCGGCGCTCTATCTCGGCGGGCAGATCGCGCTCTCGGTGCCGGGAGCCGTCTCCGCGCCGCGCCTTTCGTTCTGGGTCGAGCTCCTCGAGCGATTCTGGCTCTTCTACTTCGCCGCGTACACGGCCGCCGCCATCGTGCGCATCGTCAACGCGGCGCGCAACCGGGCCGACGCTTCGTCGCAGCGACAGGCGCGCTGGATCGCGCTCGGCACGACGTTCGGCCTCTCGCCGTTCCTGCTGCTCTACGTGATCCCGCGGGCGTTCGGGCTGTCGAGCACCTGGGCGGCGTGCGCGGGCGTCGTGCCGCTCGTCTTCGTGCCGCTCGGCTTCGCGTATGCGCTCTGGCGCTGGCGTCTCTGGGACGTCGACATCTTCGCGCGGGAGGCGGTCGCCACGACCGCGGCGGTCTTCCTCGGCGCCGCGTCGTTCGTCGTCGTCAACACGCTCCTGAACCGCGTGCTCGTCGGCTTCGCCTCGGAAGCGAAAAACCTCCTCGCGTTCGGGTCGGGCCTCTTCCTCGCCTCCCTGCTCGTTCCGGTCAAGCGCCGGTTCTCCAACGCGATCGAGCGGATCCAGTACGGGGAGACCTACCGCGCCCGGCGCGCGCTCCTCGACTTCTCGCGCGAATGGCGCGGAGTTCGCGACACCGCGCTGCTGGCCGAAGCGCTCGCGTCGGCCGTCTCCGAGGCGCTCAAGGTCTCGCCGTGCCGGCTCTTCCTGTTCGACCGCCCGCTTCCGCCCGGGATCTCGGGCGAGGCGCTCCTCGAGAAGCTTTCCGCCGCCGATTCCATTCGGATCCGTTCGGTCACGTTCCCGTCGGGCGAAGACCTGACGTTCCTCCGCCTCCACGACGACGGCTATCGCCATCTGCTGGCGCTGAAGTCGGGAGGGCGGGTCGTCGGCGCCCTCGCGGTCGGAACGAAGGAAGGGAAGGTCCCGCTGTCGAGCGAAGACCACGCCCTGCTGGCGACCGTCCTCGCGCAGGCCTCTCTCGCCGTCGAGAACTCCGAGCTCTATCGCGCGCTCGAGCGCCGCATGGACGAGATCCGCGGCCTCCAGGAATTCCAGGAGGGGGTGATCCGGTCCTCCTCGGCCGGGATCGTCGTGCTCGACGCGGGCGGACGGCTCGTCTCGGTCAACCCCGCCTTCGAGAAGCTGATCGAAGCCGCCGAGAAGGACCTGGTCGGGCGGCCGCTCGCCGAGATCCTTCCGGAGATTCCGGCCGGAGAGCTCGACGGGGGGACTGCCGAGCGTTCGTTCGACGTGCAGACGGCGAACCGGCGCGGCGAGGCGCGGATCTACCGCATCTCCGCGTCGCCGCTGCGCGGCTCCGCGACCTCTCGCGTCGTCATCTTCGACGACATCACCGAACGGATCGCGCTCGAGAAGGGGCTCTCCGAGAAGGAACGCCTCGCCTCGCTCGGCGTGCTGGCGGCGGGAGTGGCGCACGAGGTCAACACGCCGCTCGCCGGCATCTCCTCGTACGCCCAGATGCTGCTCGCCGACACCGACCACGCCGATCCCCGCTACGCGATCTTGAAGAAGATGGAGCGCCAGACCTTCCGCGCCTCCCGGCTCGTCGGAAACCTCCTCGAGTTCGCGCGCGGACGCCACGGGACCCACGACGCGGTCGACCTCGCCCGCGTCCTGCACGACGCGATCGAGTCCTCGGAGCCGGCGTTCGCCGCCCGCGCGGTGCGGGTCGAGGTCCGCGGAATCGGCTCTCCCCTGCCGTCCCGCGGCGACGCCCGCGAGCTCGAGCAGGTGTTCGTCAACCTCCTCATCAACGGGCGCGACGCGTCGCCGGACGGCGGGACCGTCGAGGTGAGCGTCGCGGCGGAGCCGGAGCGCTGGAGGACCGAGATCGCCGACCGGGGGAAGGGCCTGACGGAGGAGGAAGCGCGGCGCGCCTTCGAGCCGTTCTTCACGACGCGCCAGTCGGGAGGGACCGGTCTCGGCCTCACGATCGCGCGGGAGATCGTCGAGCGGCACGGCGGCGAGATCCGCCTCGCGCCGCGCGAAGGCGGGGGCGCCGTCGCGACGGTCTTCCTTCCACGGGCGTGAGGGCGCGCGGGGGACGCCCCGGTTAGAATGAGCCGATGAACGTCCTGGTCGTCGACGACGAAGAGGTCATCCGCGACGTCCTCTCCTCGCTGCTGGCGCGGGAGGGACACCGGGTCCGCGAGGCGGCGACGGCCGCCGCCGCGCTCGCCGCCGCCGAAGAGGAGTCCTTCGACGTCATTCTCCTCGACCTGATGCTCCCGGACCGGCCGGGGATGGACGTCCTGCGGGAGATCAAGCGCCGCGACCCGGAGGCGGTCGTCGTGGTCGTCACCGCGTACTCGTCGATCGAGAGCGCGATCGCCGCGATGCGCGAGGGGGCCTTCCACTACATCCCGAAGCCGTTCCAGAACGAGGAGGTCGTTCTCACGGTCCGGAAGGGGGGCGAACAGCGCCGTCTCGCCGAGGAGAACCGGAGGCTCCGGGACGAGCTCTTCCAGCGGCGCGGCCTCGACCGAATCGTGGGGAAATCGCCGCCGATGCAGCGCGTGTTCGAGCTCGTCCGGATGGCCGCGCCCTCGAAGTCGACGATCCTGATCGAAGGCGAGTCGGGGACCGGCAAGGAGCTCGTCGCGAAGGCGATCCACCATCTCTCGCCCCGCGCGTCGAGCGCGTTCGTGACGGTCAACTCCGGGTCGATGCCGGCCGACCTGCTGGAATCGAACCTCTTCGGCCACGTCCGCGGCGCCTTCACCGGCGCGATCGCGCACAAGAAGGGCCTGTTCGAGGTCGCCGACGGCGGCACGCTGTTCTTCGACGAGATCGGGACGATCTCGCTCGAGACGCAGGCCAAGCTCCTCCGCGTGATCCAGGAGCGGGAATTCATGCGCCTCGGCGCGACCGACACCCAGAAGGCGGACGTCCGGATACTCGCCGCGACGAACGTGGACTTGAAGCATCTCGTGAGCCAGGGAAGGTTCCGCGAGGACCTCTACTACCGCCTCTGCGTGATCCGCATCACGCTCCCGCCTCTGCGCGACCGGAAGGAAGACCTGCCGCTGCTCGCCGAACACTTCCTCCGGTACTACGCGGCGGAGAACGGCAAGAAGGTCCAGTCGATCGAGCCGGACGCGATGAAGGCGCTGTTCCAGCACCAGTGGCCCGGAAACGTGCGCGAGCTCGAGAACGCGATCGAGCGGTCGGTCGTCCTGAGCGGCGGCGGCGGGATCACGACCGACCTGCTGCCGGAATCGGTGTTCGCGGCGGACGAGCCGTCGGCGGTGTCGATCCCCGCCGAAGGGCTGTCGTACCGCGAAGCCGTCGAGAACTTCGAGCGCCGGCTCGTCGTTTCGGCGTTGAAGCGCGCCGGGGGGGTGCAGAAGAAGGCGGCCGAGCTCCTGAAGACCCGTCCGACGACGCTCCACGAGATCATCAAGCGTCTCGGGCTGTCCTCGCGGGAATCCGCCGCGCCGGAGCCGGTGGACGACTCCCCCGTTCCCGCCGCGAAGTAGGCGGCGTCGCCGGCGTTCGGCCTTCTTCCGGCAGCTTCAGCGGACCAAACGCTATCTTCGCTGGGCGAAGACGAATCTCGGTTTCGAAAAGTCGAAGGCGCGGCGAGGCGCGAGCCCGGCGGGATGCGGAGACACGGCCGGCCGTGAAGGCGTACCGACAGCCGTACGTCGAGCGGCCGGCCGGGGCTTCGCGCCCGCCCGGCTCGATGCATCGCCGCGCTAGCTTTTCCGGCGGACGAGGACCAGAGTCCGATCGTCCCCGAACGGCACGTCCTCGGCGAACTGGTCCAGATCGCGGAAGAGCGCCGTGCCGATCGCCTCGAGCGGGTCTCCCCGCTTGGCCGTGGCGAAGGTCGAGAGCCTCTCGACGCCGTACTCCTCCTCCTTCGGGTTGTTCGCCTCGGTGACGCCGTCGGTGTAGAGGAGCAGCAGGTCTCCCGGAGAGAGCCCGATCGTCGTCGACTTGTACGGCTGCGGAAAGAGCGCGAGGGGCCGGCCGTGGGTCGGGAGGAACTGGATCTCGCCCGCCGATTTCACCCAGAGCGGCGGATTGTGCCCCGCGTTCACGTACTCGACCTCTCCCTTCTCCCGGTCGATCAGGAGAAAGAAGGCCGTGATGAAGCGACCTTCGGCGGTGCGGGCGGCGAGCCGCTCCGAGATCCGAGTGACCATGGTCGCGAGCGGCATGGACTCGTCGGCCCACGCCGAGAACGTCGCCTGGAGCCAGGCCATCAGGAGGGCGGGGCCGACCCCCTTGCCGCAGACGTCCGCGATGACGGCGTAGAGCTTCCCGTCCGGCCGCTGCCGGAAATCGTAGTAGTCGCCCGAGACCTCCTTCGACGGGATGTTCGCGCCGAGGAGCTCGTAGCCGGGATACTCCGGAGCCTCGTCCGGGAGGAGCTTCTGCTGGATCTCGCGGGCGAGGTAGAAGTCGCGCTCCATCCGCCGTTTCTCGGCGGCCTCGAGCGTCAGCGCGGCGTTCTGGATCTTCGCGGCGGCGACGTTGGCGAGCGAGGTCAGCAGCCGCAGGTCGTCTTCCGTGTAGGTCTTCTTGCCGAGGCGGCTGTCGACGTAAATCAGGCCGACGACGTTCCCCGCGTTCTCCAGCGGGGCGGCGAGGATCGACTTGATTCCGGAGATGCGGATCGACTGCGCCATCGCGACGCCGTCCATCTGGCCGGCGTCCATCACCAGGAGACCCTGTCGTTTCTCGACGACCGTCGACACGAGCGTCTGCGACAGGCGGATCTCGTCTCCGCCGACCCCGTCCGCCGTCCGCGCGAGCGCGGTCTCCAGAACGTCGCCGCGCTTCAGGAGCACGACGCCGCGGTCGGGTTTGAGGCACTCGAACACCTTTTCCATCAAAAAATTGAGCATGTCGCCGATCGGGACGTCGCGGATGAGCTCGAGCGTCATCTCGTTGACGACGCGCATCGACTCGACGAGCTTGGCGAGCTGCGTGGCCGGGAGGTTCGGGTCTGTGTAGTGCGGCTGGACGCGGAGCAGCGAAGCCTCCGCGCGGAAGACCGTGGAGTCGTGCGGATCGAACCGCTGGGCGGGGTCGATCTGAACCTGCGTGGTCGAGCTCCGCGAGACGGTGAGCGTGCACGCGCCGATCGTGATCCGGTCGCCCTCGCCGAGCGGGCGGACGGAGGTGAGGCGCTCGCCGTTGAAGAACGTGCCGTTCCGGGAATCGAGGTCCTCGACCGAGAGCCCGTCGCCGTCCTTGAGGATGCGGGCGTGCCGCCGCGACAGGCTCTTGTCCCCCAGGACGACGTCGTTGAAGGAGGAGCGCCCGATCGTGATCACGGGCTTGTCGAGGGGAATTCGGCGAGGCTCTTCCCCGGGGACCTCGATCTTGAGCGTGAACATCGCTCCCATTCTAACGTGACCGCGCCCGTCCGAGCGGCGGGGAGTTTCGGAAACGCTTGAGCGGACGGGAATTTTTGTTTACAATACGCGTTTCGGCTTGAACGGAAGAGAAAGAAGATGAAAAAGAACATCCATCCCGAATATCAGGAAGTTCTCGTCCACTGCGCGTGCGGCGAGACCTTCACGACCCGCTCGACCAAGAAGGAGCTCCGGCTCGAGATCTGCAGCAAGTGCCACCCGTTCTTCACGGGCAAGCAGAAGCTCGTCGACTCCGCGGGGCGCGTCGAGCGGTTCCAGAAGCGCTATCAGAAACGGGCCTGACGGGAGGCCGGCGGTGTCCTCCGACGCCTACGCGCTCAATCCCGACATGCTCGTCGGCGGACAGGCAGTGCTCGACGGCGTGATGATGCGGTCCGCCAGCGGCTTCGCCGTCGCGGTACGGCGCCCCGACGGGACCGTGGCCGTGGACCGCGACCGGGTCGCGTCCCCCGCCGCGCGCGTTGCGCTCCTCAAGCTGCCCGTGCTCCGCGGCTCCGCCGTGCTCCTGCAGTCGCTCTTCCTCGGATTTCGGGCGCTCTCGTTCGCCGCGCACCACGCGACCGCCGAGGCCGAACGGCCGGACGGCTCGAGCGACAAGGCGACGTCGGCGGCGATCGCCGGGGCGATGGCGGTCGCGGTGCTCTTCGGGGTCGGGCTCTTCCTCTTTCTCCCCCTGCTGCTGACGAACCTCGTGAAGGGACACCTCGCGCCGGGAATGGGGACGTTCGCCTTCAACGCGCTCGACGGCGGCATCCGCGTCGTCCTGTTCTTCGGGTATCTCCTCGCGATCTCGCGCATGCGCGACATCCAGCGGGTCTTCGAATACCACGGGGCCGAGCACAAGGTCGTGTACACGTTCGAGGCGGGCGAAGACCTGACCGTCGAGAACGCCCGCGGCAAGTCGCGGCTCCATCCCCGATGCGGAACGTCCTTCCTCCTCTTCGTGCTCGCGCTTTCGGTCGCGCTCTTCGCGTTCGTCCCGGCGTCGGCGCCGCTCGCGGCCAAGCTCGCCTCGCGGCTCGTCCTGATCCCTGTGATCGCGGGGCTCGCCTACGAGACGATCCGATTCTCGTCGAAGCACGTCGACCATCCCGTCCTGAGGCTCCTGATCGCGCCGGGACTCCTGCTCCAGAAGATCACGACGCGCGAGCCGGACGACTCCCAGATCGAGATCGCCCTGACCGCGCTCCGCGAGGCGCTCCTCTTCGACTCCGCCGACGGGGCGCTCGCCGCCGTTTTGTAGCGGCTCCTCCCGATCTTCGGGCGCGCGCGCCCGCCCCGGAACCCGGAACGAGGAGAACGCTCATGATCGAAAAGCTCCAGGAAATCGAAAATCAGTACGCGGCGATCCAGCGCCGCCTCGAGGACCCGAACGTCGCGCAGGACTATTCGGCCGTGCGACAGGCGCAGAAGGCGCTCTCCGAGTTCGAGCCGATCGTCGAGAAGTACCGCGCGTACCGGAAGGCCGCCGCGGACCTCGAGGGCGCCCGCCAGATGATGGCCTCGCTCCCCGCCGGCGACGAGCTGCACGCGATGGCGGCGGCGGAGGCCGAGGAGCTGCGCGGGAAGCTCGCCGCCCTCGAGGAGGAGCTTCGGCTCCTTCTCGTGCCGCGCGATCCGAACGACGCGAAGAACGTCATCCTCGAAATCCGCGGCGGCACCGGCGGAGAGGAAGCCTCCCTCTTCGCCGCCGACCTGCTCCGGATGTACCAGCGCTACGCGGAGGGCCGCGGCTGGAAATTCGAGGTCATCGACCTCGAGGAGACGGGGCTGCGGGGCGTCAAGTCCGCGACGGCCATCGTCGAGGGAGAGGGAGCGTACTCGCGCCTCAAGTACGAAGGGGGCGTCCATCGCGTCCAGCGCGTGCCGCAGACGGAAGCGTCGGGCCGCATCCACACCTCGGCCGCGACCGTCGCGGTCATGCCGGAGGCGGAGGACGTCGACGTCGAGGTGCACGAGAAGGACCTCCGCGTCGACCGGTTCTGCGCGTCGGGCCCGGGCGGGCAGGGAGTGAACACGACGTACTCGGCGGTCCGGCTGACCCACCTCCCGACGGGCATCGTCGTGCAGTGCCAGGACGAACGCTCGCAGATCAAGAACAAGGCGAAGGCGCTGCGCGTGCTCAAGGCGCGCCTCCTCGAGGCCGAGCAGGAGAAGCAGCAGGGGTCGATCGCCGCCGAGCGCAAGAAAATGGTCGGGAGCGGCGACCGCTCCGAGAAGATCCGCACCTACAACTTTCCGCAGTCGCGCGTGACGGACCACCGCATCGGGGTGACGTCGCACCGGCTCCAGGAGATCCTCGACGGCCGGCTCGACGAGCTCGTGGAGCCGCTCACCCGGCACTTCCGGGCGGAGAAGCTCAGGGAGCAGCTCGCGCGGGCCTGACGGACCCGGTATGACGAGCGTCGCGAGCCTCACCCGGGAGCGGGCCGGCGCCGACCCCGACGGGCGACGCGACGCCCGCATCCTCCTCGCCCACGTCCTCGGCCGCCGCTCTCCCGGAGCCCTCGACCCGGAAGGGCCCGTCGCCGCCGCGGAGGAGGAGCGCTTCCTCGCCCTCTGGGAGCGGTACCGGCGCGGCGAGCCGGTGCAGTACCTGATCGGCGAGTGGGACTTCTTCGGCCGGACGTTCCGGGTCGACCCCCGCGCCCTCATCCCGCGGCCCGAGACGGAGCACGTCGTCGAGGAGGCTCGCCGGGAGGCGCCGGCGCCGCGCCGGATCCTCGACCTCGGGTGCGGCTCCGGCATCCTGGCGGTCACGCTCGCGCTCGAGTTCCCGGCCGCCGTGGTCGTGGGGATCGACCGCTCCCTCGCCGCGCTCGCGCTCGCCCGGGAGAACGTGCGCGAGCACGGCGCCGGACGGCGGGCCGCGCTCGCGGCGTCCGACTGGCTCGCGGCGATCGGGCCCGGGCGATTCGACCTCGTCGTCTCGAATCCCCCGTACGTGGCCGCGCAAGAGCGCGGAGCGCTGCCGGCCTCCGTGCGGGAGTTCGAGCCTCCCGAGGCGCTCTTCTCCGCCGCCGACGGTCTCTCCGACATCCGGCACCTCCTCGCGGCGGTTCCCCGGGTCCTCGTTCCCGGCGGGGCATTTCTCTGCGAGATCGGTTTCGGCCAGAAGGACGCCGTCGCGCGGGAGGCGGAGGACGCCGGCTGGGAGATCCGCCGCTTCGCCGCGGACCTCGCCGGAATCCCCCGCGTGTGCGTGCTCCGGCGGCGCTGACGAGGTTTCCAGCCGATTGCTGAAAAAAGGGTCCGCAGCGGGGTTGCGAGCGCCGCGGGCTCGACTGCAAGACGCCGCGCCTCGGGCGTGTCCGGCCGCATCGTCCATCGGCCTCCGCCGGGGCTCACCTTCGCGGAAGCTTCCTCCTTCGCTGAACCGTCGGCGGGACGAACCGGCGACAGCCGGCGCGGCGACAAACCGGTAAGATCGCGCGCGATATGGGGCGGCCATGCTGAGTCCGGGCGAACGTCTCGGGCCCTACGAGATCCTGGCGCCGCTCGCGTCCGGCGGGATGGGCGACGTCTACCGGGCGCGCGACTCGCGCCTCGAGCGCGAGGTCGCCGTCAAGGCCCTGCCGGAACGGCTCGCGAAGGAGCCCGCATCCGCGGCGCGCTTCGCCCGCGAAGCCCGCGCGATCGCCGCCCTGTCGCATCCGAACATCCTCGCGATCCACGACTTCGGCGTCGAGAACGGGCTCGCCTACTCGGTCACCGAGCTGCTCGAGGGGGAGACGCTCCGGCGCCGCCTCGACCGCGGTCCGCTGCCGCTCCCGCGCATCCGCGAGTACGCTCTCGCGATCGCGGCCGCGCTCGGCGCGGCCCACGAGAGAGCGATCGTGCATCGGGACGTGAAGCCCGAGAACGTCTTCCTCACGAAGGAGGGGGGCGTGAAGGTCCTCGACTTCGGCGTCGCCAAGCGCACCGAGCCCAAACCGGACACGGCCGACTCGACGGCCGACACGGAGCCGGGCATGCTCGTCGGGACGATCGGCTACATGTCGCCGGAGCAGGTCCGGAGCGAGCCGGTCGACGCGCGCAGCGATCTGTTCTCCCTCGGCTGCGTTCTCTACGAGATGATCACCGGCAGCCGCGCGTTTCGGAAGCCGACGCCGGCGGACACTCTCGCCGCGATCCTCACCGAGGACCCGCCCCCGATCGACGCGCGGGCGACCGGGTGTCCTCCCGAGCTCGTCCGGCTCGTCGACCACTGCCTGCGGAAAGAGCGGGAGGCGCGGTTCCAGTCCGCGCGCGACCTGGCATTCGCTCTCGAGAGCGCGGCCGGAGCCGCGCGGACGGCGCGCCCGGCGCGCCGCCGCAGCTCGATCGCTTCCCTCGCGGTCCTGCCGTTCGTCGAAGGATCCGGCGATGCCGCGCGCGAGTACCTCGCCGACGGCCTCACCGAAGACCTCATCAACACGCTCGCGCGCCGGGCGAAGGCGCGGGTGATCGCGCGGAGCTCCGTCTTCCGGTGGAAGTCGGCTCCCGCCGATCCCCGCGCCGTCGGGCGCGAGCTCGGCGTCTCCGCCGTCGTGACCGGCCGCGTGACCGTGCGCGACGGGGAGCTCGACGTCCAGGCGGAGCTCGTCGACGTCGAGGACGGCGCGCAGCTCTGGGGCGAGCGCTTCCGCCGCCCCGAGAGCGACCTGCTCGCGCTCGAAGGAGAGATCGCCGCCGCGATCGCCGCCCGGCTCGGGCCGCGGCCGCGCTCGCGCGCCCCCGTCGCACGCCCCGCCTCCGCGTCGGCCGCGTACGACCGGTACCTCCGCGGCCGGTTCGAGTGGAACCGCCGCACGGAGGAAGGCTTCGAGAAGGCCCTCGCGCTCTTTCAGGAGGCGATCCGTCAGGACCCGGGTTTCGCGCTTGCCTACGCGGGCATCGCCGACGCGTACGTCTTCCTCGGCGGCTACGGGCACCTCCCCCCCGAGATCGCGTACCCCCGCTCCCGCGCGGCCGCCGAGAAGGCGCTCGCGCTCGAGAGCTCGGCCGACGCCCACAACTCGCTTGCGAGCGTGCTCCACCGCTTCGCGTGGGATTTTCCCGGCGCCGAGCGGGAGTTCCGCCTCGCCCTCGCCGACAACCCGGCGCACGCGACGGCGCACCATTGGTACGGCCTGTTCCTCCTGACGATGGGTCGCTTCGCGGAGGCGTGGGAGGAGGTCGAGCGCGCGAGCGCCCTCGACCCGCTGTCGCTCGTCGTTCGCCAGGATCGAGGCTACTTCCATTACTGCCGCCGCGACTATGCCGACGCGGAGCGAGTCTTCCGGAGCATGCTCGCGGGCGAACCGGAATTCCCCCGCGCGCGCTTCGACCTCGGAATCACGCTCGTCCTGCGCGGATCGGCCGAGGAAGGCGTGTCCGAGATCCGCCGCGCCGCTGCGGCGTCGGGCGAACGCCCCCGGGCGATCGCGACGCTCGCGTGGGCGCTCGCCGCCGCCGGCAGACCGGACGAAGCGAGGGCGCTCGTGCGCGGTCTGGACGCGCCGGCGTTCTCGGTCGCGCTGGTCCACGCGGCGGCCGGCGAGGGGGACGCCGCCTTCGCGGCGCTCGGCCGCGCGGTCGAGCGGCGGGAGGACGCGGTCGTGTCCCTGCTCGTCAACCCGAGGGTCGATCCGCTCCGCGGCGACGCTCGCTTCGACGCGCTGTTGAAGCGCGTCGGGTTCCCGAAGGGAGCGCGGCCCGCGGAGTAGAATCGCGCCGTGGACAAGTTCCGAATCGAGGGCCCGTCGCGTCTCGAAGGATCGGTGCGCATCTCCGGAGCGAAGAACGCGGCGCTGCCCGCCTTCGCGGCGGCGCTCCTGACGCGCGAGCCGGTCCGGCTCCGGAACGTGCCGAAAGTCGCCGATCTCCGCACGATGGCGAAGCTCCTCGCGCGCATCGGCGCGCGAGTCGAGTTCGAGGACGGGATGGCCGTGATCGAAGCCGCGTCGATCGACACGCCCGAGGCGCCGTACGACCTCGTGAAGACCATGCGAGCGTCGGTGCTCGTCCTCGGGCCGCTCCTCTCGCGGACGGGGCACGCGAAGGCCTCCCTCCCCGGCGGATGCGCGATCGGCGTCCGGCCGATCAATCTCCACATCGCGGCGTTCGAAAAGCTCGGCGCGGAGGTTTCGCTCGAGCACGGCGACGTCGAGGCGCGGGCCGGACGGCTGCGCGGCGCCGATTTCTTCTTCGACCAGGTGTCGGTGACGGGAACGGAGAACGCGATGCTCGCGGCGGTCCTGGCGGAGGGAACGACCCGGCTCGAGAACGCGGCCCGCGAGCCCGAGGTCGTCGACCTCGCCCGACTGCTCGTGAAGATGGGCGCGAAGATCGGCGGGGCGGGCGAGAGCGAGATGGTGATCGAGGGCGTCGAGCGCCTGCACGGCGCCGAGCACTCGATCCTTCCCGACCGGATCGAGGCGGGGACCTACGCCGCCGCCGCCGCCGCCACGCACGGGGACGTGCGGCTCGAGAGCGCCGACCCGTCCACGCTCCTGGCGCCGCTGGCGAAGCTCCGGGAGATGGGGGTCCTCGTCGCGGAGGAGCCCGGCGGCTTCCGGGTCACCGGCAACGGGGCGTTGAGCGCGTGCGAGCTGACGACGGCTCCCTATCCCGGCTTCCCCACCGACCTGCAGGCCCAGTTCCTCGCGCTTTCGACGCAGGCGAACGGGACCTCCGCCGTCACCGAGAACATCTTCGAGAACCGCTTCCAGCACGTGCCGGAGCTCGCCCGGATGGGAGCCCGCATCTCCGTCGACGGCCGGCGATCGCGTGTCGAGGGGCCGTCGCGGCTCCTCGGCGCTTCCGTCATGGCGACTGATCTCCGCGCGTCGGCGTCGCTCGTGATCGCCGGGCTCGCCGCCGAAGGCACGACGATCGTCGACCGCATCTACCACCTCGACCGCGGCTACGACCGGATGGAGGAGAAGCTGAACGCGCTCGGCGCGCGCGTCGGGAGGTTCCGATGAGCGACTGTCTGTTCTGCCGGATCGTGGCGGGGGACGTGCCGTCGAAGAAGGTGTTCGAGGACGAAGCGACGTTCGCCTTCGAAGACGTCGCGCCGCGCGCTCCGACCCACGTGCTGATCGTCCCGCGCGAGCACGTGGACACGATCGCCACCGCGTCGGACGAGGCCCTCGTCGGCCGGGTCTTCCTGACGGCCGCGCGCGTCGCCCGCGAGCGCGGGCTCGACAGCTACCGGCTCGTCGTCAACAACGGCCCGGACGCGGGGCAGACGGTGTTCCACCTGCACGTGCATCTGCTGGGAGGGCGGACGCTCTCCTGGCCTCCGGGGTAGCCGGCGCGGACCATACGCGCCGTTACACGGTTCCGGCGGGCCGGCCGTCGGAACGACGTACGGCTCCGGTACGCCTTAGCCGCCGGCCGGCCGGAACCGTCTTCCAGCACGTCTGGCCGCGCTTCAGCGTTGTCTCGAGTGA